>DASQCX010000869.1:0-3229 GCA_035634455.1 Burkholderiaceae bacterium | reverse complement strand
TCGGCGCGTTCCAGAAGCGCCGCATCGAGATCGCCGAGTCCTTCAGGAAGGGCCTGGCGGGCCTGCCGCTCGTCCTGCCGCCGGAGCCGCGCGGCGGCGACCAGCATTCGTGGCACCTGTACGTCGTGCGCCTGACCGACGACGCGAAGGTGTCGCGCGACGTCTTCATCGAGCGCCTGTTCGCGCTGGGCATCGGCGTCAGCGTGCACTACATCCCGCTGCACCTGCAGCCGTACTGGCGCGACCGCTACGAGCTCGCGCCGCAGCAGTTCCCGCACAGCCAGCGCGCGTTCGAGCGCATGGTCAGCCTGCCGCTGTACACGCGCATGACGGACGCCGACGTCGCGCGCGTGTGCGCCGCCGTGCGCTCGGCGCTGGCGGGCTGACGGCGCGCCGCCGCCTCATGTTCAAGCGCCTGTTCGACGTCGTGTCGGCCATCCTCGGCCTGCTGGTCTTCGGGCTGCCGATGCTGCTTGTCGCGCTGTGGATCCGGCTCGACTCGCCGGGCCCCGTGTTCTTCCGCCAGGAGCGCGTGGGCCGGCATGGCAAGCGCTTCCGCATCCACAAGTTCCGCACGATGACCGTGGACGCCGAGCAGCGCGGCCCGCAGCTGACTGTCGGCGCCGACGCGCGCGTCACGCGCGCGGGGCGCGTGCTGCGCGCGAACCGGCTCGACGAGCTGCCGCAGTTCCTCGACGTGCTGGCCGGCGACATGAGCCTGGTCGGCCCGCGCCCGGACGTCCCGCGCTACGTCGATCTGTGGCCGGCCGACCTGCGCGAGCGCGTGCTCGCCGTGCGCCCCGGCATCACCGACCCCGCGTCGCTGAAGTTCCGCGACGAGGCCACGCTGCTCGCCCAGGCCGCCGACCCCGAGCGCGAGTACATGGACGTCATCCTGCCGCGCAAGCTGGCGCTGGCCGCCGACTACGCCGACCATGCCTCGCTGTGGACCGACCTGGCCGTGATCGGCCGCAGCGTCGGCGTCCTTCTCTTCAGGTGATCCCGGCGCGGGCGAACCTACCTCCGACCTCGACGTATCCATGCTCTGGCTTACCCTCGACGCCTTCCTCACGCGCGTGCGGCCGCAGCGCGAGCGACTCTCGCTCCTGCTCGACGCCGTCGTCGTCGCGCTCGCCTGGCAGGCCACCTACCTGTTCCGCCTCGGATTCCGCTACTGGCTCGTCGAGCGGCCGCGCTACGACACCGCCGTGCTGGCGGGCCTCGTGCTGCTCTACGTCGTCGTCCTGTGGCTGTTCAAGGTGCCCAAGGGCATGTGGCGCTTCAGCGGCTTCGGCGAGGTCAAGCGCGTGGCCGGGGCCTGCGCGCTGGCCGGGCTGGTGGGCGCGACCATCGTGCTGATGGCGCACCTGAGCGGCATCCCGCGCGCCGTCCTGGCGCTGCACCCGGTGTTCTGCGTCATCGGCCTGGCCACCACGCGCATCGGCTACCGCATGCTCTACGAGCACATGCGCGGCCGCATCAGCGGCACGGCGCAGGAGACGCACCGGGCGCTGGTCATGGGCGCCGGCCAGGCCGGGCGCCTGGCCGTGGCCGGCATCCAGCACCAGGGCTTCACGGTGGTCGGATGGCTCGACGACGACCCGGCCAAGGCCGGGGCGCGCGTCGCCGGCATTCCCGTGATCGGCCGGCTGGTCGATGCGCCCGCGATGTCGCAGCTGCACGGCATCACGCACCTGATCGTGGCGATGCCGGCCGCCGACCGCCGCGCGCGCCGCCGCGCGCTGGACATCGCCGGGGACACCGGCCTGCACGTGCTGACCGTCCCGAGCAGCGAGGAGCTGCTGCACGGCCGGCGCGCGGACGAGGTGCGCGAGATCGAGCCCGAAGACCTGCTGGGCCGCGAGCCCGTGAAGCTCGACGAGCAGGGCATCGACCTGACGCTGCACGGCAAGACGGTGCTGATCACCGGCGCGGGTGGCAGCATCGGCTCGGAGCTGTGCCGCCAGGTGGCGCGCTACAGGCCGGCGCGGCTGGTGCTGGTGGAGTTGTCGGAGTTCAATCTCTACACCATCGAGCAGGAGCTGGGCCAGCTGTTCCCCGGGCTCGAGCTCGTCCGCCTGATCTGCGACGTGAAGGACCTGCCGGGCCTGCGGCGCATCTGCTCGGCGTGGACGCCGCACGTCGTGTTCCACGCCGCGGCCTACAAGCACGTGCCGTTGATGGAGGAGCACAACGCCTGGGCGGCGCTGCGCAACAACACGCTGGGCACCTACAACGCCGCGCTGGCCGCGGGCGAGAGCGGTGCCGAGCGCTTCGTCCTGATCTCCACCGACAAGGCCGTCAACCCGACCAACGTGATGGGCGCCACCAAGCGGGCCGCCGAGATGGTGGTGTCCTCGCTGGTGCCCGACTTCCCGGCCACGCGCTTCATGGCCGTGCGCTTCGGCAACGTGCTCGGCTCGTCCGGCAGCGTGATCCCGAAGTTCAAGGAACAGATCGCGCGCGGCGGCCCGATCACGGTGACGCACCCGGACATCATCCGCTACTTCATGACGATTCCCGAGGCGGCGCGGCTCGTGATCCAGGCCGCCGCGATCGGCGAGTCGGGCCAGGTGCTGGTGCTGGACATGGGCGAGCCGGTGAAGATCGTGGATCTGGCGCGCGACATGATCAAGCTGTCGGGGCACAGCGTCGACGACATCCGCATCGTGTTCACGGGGCTGCGGCCGGGCGAGAAGTTGTATGAAGAACTGCTTGCGGACGCTGATGCCACGATCCCCACCGCCATCGCGCAGTTGCGCATCGCAAAGCTGGAGGCACGGTCGGCATCGGTGGCTGGGCTACTGCAACGCGCCGCTGCGGCGGCTGCGTTCGATGACACCGCGGTGCGCGAGGAGTTGCGTCAGGTCGTGCCGGAGTACAGGCCGGCTTGAACGGGAATTCGAGATTCTGCAGGGGCCGGCTTTTCTCGATGGGAATCGCACAGGGCCGCTCCGACGAGTTAAAAGCGCCTCCATATGAATTGAGTCCTGGATGCGATCAGGCACGCGACTAGCGCCTCGGTGAGTAGTACCGAAACCGCGGCACCGGCGCCGCCCGCCAGTCGGATCAATGGGAAGATGATGGCGGTGTTGAATATTGCACCGGACCAGAGGATCAGGCTGAAATGTTTTCTCATGCCAATGATCAACATTCCCTGCACACCTAATACCGTGCTGGTGCTGATGAATAGAATGAGTGGCGCCAGCAGGGTCAGAATGAGGGCGGA
>DASQCX010000868.1:0-1732 GCA_035634455.1 Burkholderiaceae bacterium | reverse complement strand
CCTGCTCGACACCGTGTACCACGCCGCCATCATGCTGGGCCGCGCGGTCGACGTCGGCTTCGGCTACGGCACGGGGACCGCCGCCGGCATGTGCACGATCGACATGGGCTCGCCGCTGGCCGGCGGCAGCGCGCTGCAGATCCCGCCGTCGGGGGCGGTCGTCGCCTATCCGTTCGGCGGCAGCACCGTGGCGCACGGGACGTTCCGGGTCGCCAACGAGAGCCCGCGGGTATCGACGACGCTGCTGCCGAACGCGACGGCGGGCACGCCCATCGTCGTGGGCTTCCGCAACCAGGACGTGGTGGCCGGCGGCACGGTCACGATCACGCGGTTCTCGCTCGCCGACGCGTCCGGCGCGACCGTGCCCGGCGTGATCCTGGGCGGGGCGGGCGTGGGTGGCACGAACGTCAACGCCGACAGCGATGCCGGTCTCGAAGACTTCGGCGTGTTCGTCCCTTCCAGCCCATTGGCGGCGGGCAGCTACACCGTGACGCTGCAGGCCTCGATCAGCGGCGGGCGCGCGCTTGCGCTGAGTACCTGGTCTTTCACCGTCGCCGCGCTCTGACTCTCGGGCTCGGTGCCTGCGGCGCTGCTGCCAGGCGCTTCGCGCCCGGCGTCCCGGGGCGGCGTGGTCGCGGCGGCAGGGTGGGCGGGGGCTTGTTTCGCCGGCTCGCGGGTTCCTGAATCCGGCCTGGACGGCCGGATTCCGCGGGCTCTCGGCACGACTCTTCCGCGCGCCGTGGCGGGGCCGCGCCCAGGCGCCGTCCACACGTGCGGAGATGCCCGCGACGTGCCGTCTCGCCGGCGAAACAAGCCCCCGCCCACCCTGCCGCGGCTGCCTTTTTGCTTGTGGGACGGAGGCGCGTCTCGGCCCATCGAGGGCCTCGACGGCTGGCGTGCCGGCCGTGCGCTGCGAATGAGGTGGCGCGTGTGCAGGCGTTCGCGCGACGCTCCGCGAACCCCGGCCTCGCGCAGCGAGGCCAAAGCGCCGCAGGCAACCGCCGATCTCAATCCACGCCCCGTTTCGAGCCAGCGACAATGCGCCGATGACCGAAGCAGACGCCGAAGCCACCCCCCCGCACGTTGCGGCCGTCGCCCACCGCTGGCTCGCCATCCTCGTGCTCGGCTTCGCCTCCGGCCTGCCGCTGGCGCTGACCGGCCTGGCGATGCAGGCCTGGCTGACGATGGACGGGCTGGACATGGCCGCCATCGGCTTTCTCACGCTGATCGGCATCCCCTACACGTTCAAGTTCCTGTGGGCGCCGCTGCTCGATCGCGTCGACCTGCCGCTGCTCGGGCGCCGCCGCGGCTGGGTCGTCTTCATGCAGGCGTTGCTGGCGCTCGCGCTGTTCGCGCTGGCCGACGTCGACCCGAAGCTCGCGCTGCCGCTGTTCTCGGCGCTCGGCGTGCTGGTGGCCTTCCTCAGCGCCTCGCAGGACATCGTCGTCGACGCGTACCGGGTGGACGTGCTGCCCGCGCGCGAACGCGGCTTCGGCTCGTCGCTGTTCGTGATGGGCTACCGCATCGCGATGATCCTGTCGGGCGGCGTCGCGCTGATGTGGACGGACACGGTGGACGGCATCGGCATGAGCTGGCCGGCGGTCTACCGGCTGATGGCGGCGATCATGGCCGGCCTGGCGGTGTTCTCCGCGCTGGCGCTGCCGCGCCTCGCGCAGCCGCCCGCGCGCGTGCACGACGCGGCGCGCGGGCCGATCCGCCAGGACCTGGTCGG
>DASQCX010000867.1:0-3287 GCA_035634455.1 Burkholderiaceae bacterium | reverse complement strand
CCCGATTTGATCAATGCGATCGCAATTTTGCCAAGCCTCGCGTCGAACTCGACGCCGCGATCGCGCGCCGACGCCCGCGGCGTGCGGAAAGTCGCTTCAATCCTGCATGCGCATCAGCGCGTTGATGCTGGCCGCCGATTCCAGCAGCCGCGGCAGCAGGCGCTTGCGCATCTGGTCGGGTGGCATGCGCTGGTCCTGCGCGCTGACGTTGATCGCGGCGACGACGCGCCCCGCGCGGTTGACGATGGGCGCGGCCATCGACACCAGTCCTTCCTCGAGCTCGCCGTGCACCAGCGCGTGGCCGTCGCGGCGCACGCCGTCGAGCAGCGCCAGCAGCGCGTCGACGTCGGTGACCGTGCGCGCCGTGCGTGCCGGCCGGGGCGCGCGTTCGAGGCGGGCGCGGCGCTCCGCCTCGGGCAGGCCGGCCAGCAGCACGCGGCCCATCGCCGTGCAGTAGGCCGGCAGGCGGCTGCCGGGGCCGAGGCTGATCGCCATGATCTTCTTGGCGGGCACGCGCAGCACGTAGACGATGTCGTCGCCGTCCAGCACCGCGGCCGACGACGACTCGTGGACGTCCTGCACCAGCTCCTCCATCACCGGCTGCGCGAGATGCCACAGCGGCTGCGAGCTGAGGTAGGCGAAGCCCAGCTCCATCACGCGCGGGGTCAGCCGGAACAGCCGGCCCTCGGCCTCGACATAGCCCAGCTGTTGCAGCGTCAGCAGGATGCGCCGCGCGCCCGCGCGCGTGAGGCCGCTGCGTTCGGCGGCGCCGGTGAGCGTCTGCGCGGGCGCGTCGGCCCCGAAGCTGCGCAGCACGGCCAGGCCGCGCGCGAACGACTGCACGAAGGCGTCGCCCGGACGCCGGGCGCCGGCGGCGGGGCTTTCGTCGGGGGAGGCGGTGGATTCGGCGGACATGGGGCGATTGTCCCTCGGCGTGGCGCGGCGACTGGCGCGCGCGCGCCGTCCGCACCATCGATCGCGCGTCGTACTGCGAACCTTGGGGGGTATGTGCGGTCCGCGCGGCACGCGCACCGGGCCAGCGTGCGCGACACGCCGTGGCATGCCGCGTTGTAGGGATAGTGCCGCCGGGATGCGAGGAGGATCGTGCGGTTCCCTGCCTTCACGAAAGGAGACCTTCATGGCTGCAACCCTGCAAGCGCTCGTCAGCGCGCTCGAGGACGATCCCTACTGCGGCACGCGTCCGCCGCACTGGCCCGGCGGCCCGCTGCGCCTGGGCACGATCCAGGAGATCATCGCATCGCGCGTCGCGCAGTTCGAGATCAACCCGCAACCGCTGCCGCCGGGCGATCGCGCCGCGGCGGCCGACGTGTTCCAGCAGGTGCGGCTGTACCAGCTGGGCAAGTCGCTGCAGGCGCGCGGCGGCGCCGCCGGCGAGATGGGCGGCCAGATCAGCGGCTTCGCCGCGGAAATGTTCGACGGCACCTGCGGCAGCGTGCCCCTGAGCGTGCTCATCGCCTGGCTGCTGCACCACAACCCGCCGCCGCCCCCGCCTTGGTGGCTGGAGGAGATCTCGCAGGTCGCGAGCCAGCTGAACCTGGCCACGCGGATGGAAGGCAACGTCGGCGGAGCGATCCAGCATGCCGCGCTGGCCACGCTGAAGGAGCAGCTCGGCGCGCTGCGGACGCAGAAGGCGCAGGCGGCTCGCTGAGCCGAGCGCCCTCGCGTGCGCGCGGGAGCGCGCGCACGCCGGCCGGAAACGGCGACGCCGGGCAGGCCCCGGCGTCTTCGAGTCATGAGAAGGGATGCGCCAGCATCCCGGCAGCCGCGTCGAACGAGTCGACCGCGACCCGCCCCGGGGCAAAAGCGCCCGTCAGCTGTGCGTCGCGCTGGTCTCCGCGCGGCGGATGACGACCGTGCGGTCGGCATCGTCGTCGTGGTCCGCGGCATCGGCCTGGAACTCGGTCTCGAGCTGGTCGAGCAGGCTGCTCAATTCGCCGTCGGCGACGTCGCGCCACAGGCCGATCCGCTTGGCCCGCAACTCGGGCTTGCGCAGCATCGCGTCGATGTCGAAGACGAAGCCGGTGGCCCGGCGCAGCGCGAACCGGATGCGGTTGCGCAGGATTTCCTGGTGGGGTGTCAGAAGCTCGCTCATGGTCATTCCCTCCGCGCTTGCCGGCCTTTTTCACCCCTCACCCTCGAGAGGCGCGTCCTTCGCCGTTGGCGCGATTTCTATGCGTCCAGTCTAGGGCCGTGACAGGCCTTTGAGGACATTCCGGGCTCCCCAAGAATGGGGTGGTTTCGACGCGCGCGAGCGAGCGTTCGTGGCAAATTGCCCAGAATTCCATCGAAACCGGCGCGGCGTGAATTCGCGTCGGCGACCGAAGGTCTATCGCGCCGGGGGAACCGCTCGCGACCGGGGCGCGGCGCCGTAGAGAAAGGTCTCCACCGCGCGGCGAACCATCCGGCGGATCTCGTCCAGCGGCACCGGAAGCGGATCGCGCTGATAGAGGCGGTTCGACGTCTCCGACGTCAGCAGCGCCCCGAACTGCTGCGCCAGCGCCTTCGGGTCGACGCGGCGCAACTCGCCGCGTTCGATGGCGTCGGCAAACAAGCTGGCGATGGCGTCGATCAGCTGGGCCGGACCGGACTCGTCGAAGAGTCGGCCGGCATCCGAATGACCCGATTCGGCGATGACCATGCGGTAGACCGCCATCGCCCGCGCATCGTTGGCCAGCACCCCCATCATGCGCTCGCCGAACCGGGTCAGCTGCTCCTCCAGATCGGCGTGGGCGCCGTCCCGGCCGCGGATCTCTTCGACGGCCTCGGGCAGGTGTCCGGTCGCCACTTCCTGGACGACGGCCATGAACAGCGCCTCCTTGGAAGGGAAGTAGCCGTAGACGGTCTGCTTCGATCCGCCGCAGCGGCGCACCAGCTCGTTGATCGAGGCGCGCTCGTAGCCCTTTTCCTGGAACAGCTCCGCCGCCGCCTGAAGGATGGCAGTGCGACGCGCCTCCGTCCGAACTTTCATACATCCCTCTTCATAACCGTACCCAATGGTACCTTTTTCTTGACTTGCGGATTTCCCCGCCTCAATAATGTACCGTACCGCACGGTACTGTTTTGATGCCATGCGTTCAACCCATCAAGGAATTCCGATGTCCATCCTGCACCGATCACTCCCAGTCGCGATCGTCGTCGCCTGCGCCGCCCTGGCCGCCTGCACCAGCACCCAGCCGCTGCCGTACGCCGGCATCGCGTCCTCCAGCCGCATGAAGGCCAGCGCCGACGACGGCGGCGGGCACATTCCGTATGCGTACCGCTCGGGC
>DASQCX010000866.1:0-2903 GCA_035634455.1 Burkholderiaceae bacterium | reverse complement strand
GACTACAAGGGCGTGACCACCCGCGTCCAGTTCGAGGCCGACGGCGAACTGAAGAACCCGGCGATGACCTTCTACGCCTACAAGGACGGCAAGCAGATCCCGCTGAACTGAGCGGTTCCTTGACCGACGAAGGGGCTCTGCGGAGCCCCTTTTTCATGGGCGCCGGCGACCTGGCGCGAAAGTGCAGCTCGCCCATGCGAATACCGCGAACAGGTGATTCCACCGGGTCGGATTTCCTGCTGTGCGAATAAGATGATGCTTTCTCAAATCTCAGGGAGTTTTCGATGCGGATGTTCTCTATATCTGTCGCGGCGCTGGTGTTGTGCGGCTGCGCGTCCCAGAGCGACGGCCTCGTCAGCGCGACGGCACCGACGGTGGTCGCCAGCACGGGCACGCAGGTGACGCCGCAGACCAAGCTGGTCTGCCACAAGGAGACCTCGACCGGAAGCACGATGATCCATTCCGTGTGCGAGACCGAGCAATCCGAGGCCGATCGGCAGGCGCTGCAGAACCAGTTGCTCAACAACGGTTCCCAGAACGCCGCATCCCACCAGGGCATCGGCCATTGATCGGGTGATGTCGCCCGGCGTCGGGACTCTTTGAGCCCGGCGCCGAGGTGGCGAATCCGTCGCGTCACTCGATAAGGAACAGCGAGCACATCGCGACGGAGACGAGGCCGCCCGCGGCGACGATCGCGCGGCAACGCAGCATCGGACCCGCGATCTTGACCAGGGCCACGGTGGTGATGACCCAGGTCAGGACCGTCACGGCCGCCAGGAGCAGGAACGGGTCGCCGATGAAATCCTTCAACAGCACGGCGACCAGCGACGCGGGCAGCAGGGCGAGGGCGCTGCAGCAGACGTAGAACACCCCGTCCGACATCCCGCGGCGCCGCGACTGGCCGGGGCGATCCTCGATCTCCTCGGTGGCGGGCATCTGGTCGAGCTGGTCGTACATGGCGGGCCTCCTTGCAGAGCATGCGCCCGACCATTACGCGCCGCGGGCGCCCGGTCGTCAATACGGGCAAGTCGCAGGCCCTGGCGCGCCTTCGGCCGGCCGTGCGCCGGGCGTTCCGCCGCGGCGTGCGGGTCGTGCCGGCGCGGGGGATGACCAGCCGAACCGCGCCGTCAGGCGGCGTCCAGCGCGCGCATCAGGTCCAGGCTGGCGTAAGGCTTCTGCAGCACGGTGAGCCCGTCCTCGCGGGCCTGGTCGGCGGCGACGCTGTAGCCGGTCGCCAGCACGATGCGCATCGCCGGCCAGCGGCGCGCCACCTCGCGCGCCAGCCCGAAGCCATCGAGCTCGCCCGGCATCACGACGTCGGACACCAGCGCATCGGGCGCATAGCCGCCGGACAGGAGCGCCAGCGCCTCGCCCGCGCTCGCGGCGCACTTCACGACGTGCCCGGCGTGCTCCAGCAGCAGCGCGGTGGACTCGCGCACGTCGGCGCTGTCGTCGACCAGCAGCACCAGGCGGCCACGCGTCGATGCCGGCGCGACGGCTGCGCCGCCATGCGCGGCGCCGGCCTGCGGGCCCGCGGTGTTCGCTGCGCTCGCGACGCCCGTCACGCCTGCGGGCAGGCGCAGCGTCACCGTCGTGCCGTGGCCGGGCGTGCTGTCGATCCCGGCTGTGCCGCCGCTGCCGTGCGCGAACGACTGGACCTGGCTCAGGCCGAGTCCCGTGCCCTTGCCCGGCTCCTTGGTGGTGAAGAAGGGCTCGAACACGCGGGCCATCACCTCGGCGGACATGCCTGCGCCGTCGTCGCTCACCCTCAGCTCCACCCATGCCGGCTGCCCGGCGTCGGCGGGCGGCGCGGCGAGGCTCACGCGGATGCGGCCGCCGCGCGGCATCGCGTCGCGCGCGTTGGCGACGAGGTTGGTCAGCGCGGCCTCGAATTCCTCGACGTCGACGTACACGGGCGGCACGTCGTCCGGCGCGTCGAGTTCGATGGCGGTGTCGGCGCGCACCAGCGGCAGCAGCATGGCGACGAGCTCCGGCAGCAACTGCTGCAGCCGGGTCGTCCGGGGCTGGGCCTGGCGGCGGCCGGTGAACAGCATCAGCTGGCGCGTCAGGCCCTCGGCCTTGCGGATGCTGCGGCGGACGACCGCGACGTCCTCGTCGACCTGCGCCCCGGCGCGCCGGCGCAGGATCTCGAGGCGGGCGGCGATCACCTGCATCAGGTTGTTGAAGTCGTGCGCCAGGCCCGCGGCGAGCTGGCCCACGGCCTCCAGCTTCTGCGCCTGCACCAGCATGCGCTCGGCGCGCTCGCGGCGCTGGATCTCGGCCTGCAGCGCGTCGGTGCGGCGGCGCAGGTCGTCGACCGTGGCCACCAGCGTCGCCTGGATGGCGCGGAAGTGGGTCGACAGCAGCACCAGCACGACGATCGAGGCCAGCACGCCCTCGACCCGCGTGCCGTACCACGCCAGCGTGTAGCGCCCGCCGCCGGCGGTGCTGGCCACCATGCCCGCCGCGTCGGCCGCCAGCACCAGCGACATCCACAGCCACAGCACGCGCCGCCGCAGCGCGGTCAGCTGCAGGAGCGCGAGCCCGGCCAGCGACAGCCCCGCGCAGGCGAAGCTGATCAGCGCGCCGGGCTGCGTGAAATGCGTGGCGAACGATCCCGGCCGGAACGCGGGCGCCGGCGCGAGGCAGGCCGCGACGGCCGCGACGAAGACCAGCACCGCCAGCAATTCAGGCGACCGGTCACGGCGCGACGACCGCCCGCGCAGCTCGGCGATCGCCGCGGCGATCACCCACAGCGGGAAGCCGGCATGCCAGGCGTTGAACAGCCAGGTGACGCTCTCGCGGTCGCCGAACACGGGGCGATCGGCCAGCAGCGCGCCCGGGTAGACGAGCACGTGGATGATCGCCATCAGCCCGGCGTAGAGATAGCCCGCCGCCAGCAG
>DASQCX010000865.1:0-2918 GCA_035634455.1 Burkholderiaceae bacterium | reverse complement strand
GTCTTGTCGACGCACAGGAGGGTGGCCGCGCCCAGCGCCTCGATGACCGCCGGCCGGCGGGCCAGCACCTGGACCCGGGCCAGCCGCCACGCGCCGAGCGCGAGGAACACCGCGAAGACCATCGGAAACTCCTCGGGCAGCATGGCCATGGCCAATGCCAGGCCGGCAAGCAGGCCTTGCACCCATTGGCCCGATCGCACGCCGTACCACAGCAGGATAAAGACGCTGACGCCGGCGGCCGCGATGCCGAACGCCCGTACCAGCCATCGCAGGTGCAGCTCGAGCGGCGTCGCCGAGGGGGCGATCGACGTGATCGCGCTGCCGATGCCTCCGACTCGCGTGTCACGGCCGATCCGCGTCACCTCGCCGAACCCATGCCCGGCGACGACCAGCGTGCTGGCGTACGCGAAGGGTTGGTCGTCGCCGCCGGGAACCGCCGGCGGACGGGCCTCGTCGGCCGTGGCCGCGCGCTTGCGCACGGGCACCGACTCGCCGGTCAACAACGATTCGTCGATGCTCAGGCCGGTCGCTTCGGCGAGCACCACGTCGGCGGGCACGCGCTCGCCTTCGGCGACCAGCACCAGGTCGCCGGGCACCAGATCGAGCGCGGGGATTCGTTGCACCCGGCCGTCGCGGACGACGCGCGCCTGGGGCGCGGCCAGATCGCGCAAGGCATCGAGCGCCCGCTCGCTTCGGCGTTCCTGGTAGATCACGAGTCCGACCGTGACGAGCGCGAAGAACGCCAGCAGCAGACCTTCGCCCAGGTCGCCGATGGCCAGGTAGACGCCGGCGGCCAGCAGCAGGAGATCGAACATGGGCTCCGCTGCGACGCTGCGCAGCGTCTGCAGCAGGCCGTGCGCGTCGCGGCTGCCGATCTCGTTGCGTCCGACCTCGGCCTGGCGCCGGCGCGCTTCGGCGCTGCTGAGACCGGCGAGTGATGCATCCATGGCGACGGGCCCGCGTGATTCGACCCGGCGAGACTAGCCTCGTCGTTGCGGGCGGCCTTGCGCCGAATCAAGCGCCTGCCGGGCGACGATCGCGACAATCGCAGCAGCCGGTCGTCGCCCGGCCATTGCACCGGGGGTCGACGGTTCGAACCCGGCCCCCCACTCGCGCGCTGCCATGACGAGCCTGGAGACGCAGGACACCTGGATATCGCTGTCCGCCGCGGTCGGCGTCGGCCTGCTGGTCGGGCTCGAGCGCGAGCGGCGCAAGGCGGACGGGCCACGACGCATCCAGGCGGGCATCCGCACGTTCACGATCGTTTCGCTGCTGGGCGCGGCGTCGACCGTGCTCGAGACGAGCTGGGCCGTGCCGGCGGCGATGCTGGCGCTGGCGGGCCTGCTGGCGACGGCCTATGCCTGCGGGACGACGCCGGATGCCGGCATCACGACCGCGGCCGCGCTGCTGCTGACGCTGGCGCTCGGCGCCCTGGCGATGCGTGCGCCGGAAATGGCCGTGTCGATCGGCGTCGTGGCGACCGTCGTCCTGGCCGCGCGGGCCCGCCTGCACGCCTTCGTGCGGCAGACCATCACCGACGACGAGCTGCGCGACGGGCTGATCCTGGCGGCGGCCGCGCTCGTGGTGCTGCCGTTCATCCCGAACCGCTACATCGGGCCGCTGCAGGCGTTCAACCCGCGCACCACCTGGACCATCGTCGTGCTCATCTTGGGCGTCGGGGCGCTCGGGCACGTCGCGCAGCGGATGCTGGGCGCGGCCCGGGGCCTGGCCGCCGCGGGCTTCGCATCGGGCTTCGTGTCGAGCCTGGCCACGGTCGGCGCGATGGGCGCGCGCGTGCGCCAGTCGCCCGCGATGCTTCGCCCGGCGGTGGCGGGCGCCTTGATGTCGTGCGTCGCAACGATCATCCAGCTGGCCGCGGTGGTCGGCGCGTCCAGCGTCGATTCGCTTCGGGCCCTGGCCGGCCCGCTGCTGGCGGCCGGCATCACCGGCACGGTCGTGGCGGCAGGCAGCTCCGTCTGGGCCCTTCGGCAGCCGGCGCCGTCCGAGATCCTGGTGGGCCGCGCCTTCAGCCTGGGCAAGGCGCTGGGGCTCGCCGCCACGGTCACCGCGCTGACCTGGATCTCGTTCGTGCTGCAGGATCGCTTCGGCCAGGCAGGCTTGACGCTGGGCGTCGCCATCGCGGGATTCGCGGACGCGCACGCCGCGGCCGCCTCGGTCGCGTCGCTGGTCGCGTCGGGACGGCTGCCGGCGCACGACGCCGTGGTGCCGATCCTGGCGGCCCTGAGCACCAACGCCGTCTCGAAGACGGTCATGTCGATCACGTCGGGGGGCGCGCGATTCGCCATCCCCGTCGTCAGCGGCGTGGCGATCCAGATGGCGGCGGCGTGGGGAGTGGCGATCATGCATTTCGGGTGACGCCTCGCAGGCGGGCATGCCCTCGGGTGACAATCGCCGGCCGCCTCGCATCGGAGCGACGTGGCGACCGGATGACGGAGATACATGACCATGGGACTCGACACTTCAATCCCGGGTGCGGCTGCGCCGCAACGTTATGGACGCGTCGCGCAAGCGCTGCACTGGCTGACCGCCGTGCTGGTGCTGGTGGCGTTCGTCTACGGCCCGGGCGGCTCGGAGGCCCGCGTCTACGCGCCATCGAGGGACTTCGATCGTCACCTGCACGAGACCCTCGGCACGTCCGTGCTGGTGCTCGTCCTCGTGCGGGTCGCCTGGCGGATGTTCGACCGCCGGCCGGAGTCCGCGCCGGCCAGTCGCTGGATGGGCCTGGCCGCCAAGGTCGTCCAGGGCCTTCTCTACCTGTTGCTGTTCGCGGTGCCGCTGTCGGCGATCCTCGGTGCCTGGCTCGAAGGACATCCGCTGGCGTACCTCGGCGGCCTCGAGATCGGTGCGCCGCTGGCCGCGTCGCATGACCTGGGCGTCACGATCGCGACGATCCATAC
>DASQCX010000864.1:0-4006 GCA_035634455.1 Burkholderiaceae bacterium | reverse complement strand
GATGATGCAGTCGACCAGGCGCTGGATCACGCGCTGCTCGGTGGGCGAGAAGTCGCGGCCCTCGATGCGCGTGTGGAACTTGCCGACGCCGCCGAACAGCGAGTCGATCACCGCGAACACCAGGCTCGGGTCGCACACGATCAGGCCGGAGCCGCGCAGCGGACGCACCGACACGATGTTGAAGTTGGTCGGCACCACGATCTCGCGCAGGAAGGCCGAGTACTTCTGCACCTTGATGCCGTTGATCGAGACTTCCGGGCTCTTGCGGATGAAGTTGAACAGGCCGATGCGGATGTTGCGGGCGAAGCGCTCGCCGATGATCTCCATCGTCGGCATGCGGCCGCGGACGATGCGCTCCTGGTTGGCCAGGTCGTAGTTGCGGATGCTGCCTTCGGCCTGCTCTTCCTGCTCGAGCTTCTGGCTTTCGCCCGTGATGCCCTGCAGCAGGGCATCGACCTCGTCTTGCGAAAGGATCTGCTGGTTCATGGCGGCGCCGTGTTCAGTCGAACTCGCGTGCGGTCACTGGATGATGAAGCTGGAGAACTGCACCGAGCGGATCGGCGCGGCGGCCTCGTTCTCGGCGGCCTTCTTCTTTTTGCGCTTCGCGGGCGCGGACGCGCCGTCGGCCGCCGGGGCCGCGTCCTCGTCCTCGTCCACGTCCTCGCCCATGGCCTTCAGCGCCTCGCGGCGGATCTGGCGCGCCAGCAGCTCCTTGCCGTCGCCGCCGGCGAGGTCGGTCGACGACTTGTGCGCCAGCAGCAGCAGGATGTTGTTGCGGATGGCCGGCAGGTAGGTCTTGATCTCCTCGCCCGCGTGCTCGTCCGGCACCTCCAGCACGATGCCGATCTGCGCGTAGCGGTCGGCCTCGTGGTCGGCGAGGTTGACCACGAACGCGTCCATCGGGACGAAGACGGGCTTCTCGTTCTTGTCGCGCTTCTTCTCGCGCGGCTTGGCCGCGGCGGTCGCGCCCGCGCCCGCGTCGCCGTCGCCTTCCTCGGCCGCCGCCTCGGCCGCAGCCTTCTGCTTCTTCATGTAGACGAGCGCGCCCACGCCGCCGCCGCCCAGCACCAGTGCCGCCACGGCCACCATGAGGACCAGCTTCTTCTTGCCGCCGGACTTGGCGGGGACGGCATCTGCGGCAGCGGCTGCAGCGGACATGGACACGGCTCCTGGCGAATTTGTTGAAGGCGCGCACGGGCGCGCATCGTTGGAGACGATTATTGGGAGCCGGGGGCCATTCGAATGACTCGAAAAGCGGCAGAAAAACCGTCAGCCCCTACAGTCGGGCCCGCCTGCGCCGAGGGGGTGGACGACGACACGGGCACCGCGGAACAGCCCGACGGACACCCCGCGGCGTGTTTTCCGTGACGGAAATGGCACTCCGAAGCCCCGGGATCAAGTCACGCCTGGCCGTGCCGCCTCACGCAGGCTGCAAGATTCAAGACCTGACACCGCAAATTTCAAGACCTGACACCGCCGGAGCCGGCCTCCCGGCCGGGCGCCGCGTCAGGCGTAGGTGTCGAGCAGGCCGCGGGGCTGGAGGGGGCGGCGGGCGGCGGTGGCAACGGCGAGATCCTCGCCGCCGTGGGCACCGCCCGGCTGGTCGGCGCCGCGGCGGCCGCTGCCGCCGGAGCCGGTACCGGCCGCGTCGGCCTGGGCCTGCGTGAACGCCGGCTGGTCGGACACGCCGCCGCCGGTCAGGCTCAGGCCGACCTGGCCCAGCTGCTCGGACAGCTGCGGCAGCGCCTGCTGCAACGCGTCGCGCGTGGACTGGACGTCGGCGCTCATCTGCACGCGGGCATGCGCGCCTTCCATCTCGATGCGCACGCGGATCGGGCCGAGATCCTGCGGGCTCAGCTGCACTTCGGCATGCTGCACGCCGCCCTTCATCCAGACGTCGATCTGGTGCCCCAGCGCCGGCGCGAAGGCCGGGTTCTGCGGCGGCATGGGCAGCGTCGCCTGCGCCGGCGGAGCGGGCGGCGGCGCCTGCAGGCCCTGGTTCGGGTCGAGGACGGCGTTGGTCGGCGCGCCGACGGCGCCGGCCTGCACGGCCACCGGATCGGGCTGCGGCAGCATCGCGGCGAGCGCGTCGCGCGCCTCGGTGGCGGCCTTGACGGCGTCCTCGGCCCTGGCGAGTGCGGCGGCGATGTCGCCGTTGCCGACGGCCCCCTTGCCCGACAGGCCGGCCGCGGTCGTCGGGGCCGCGGCCGCCTTGCCGGCGGCCAGGTTGGCCAGCAGCGCCTGCGGGCCGTCGTCCTTGCCCTGCCTGCCCGCGGCCTTGCGCAGCGCGCCGAGCGGGTCGCTGGCGAAGTCGTCGTGGTCGCCGGCGGCGGTCTTGTCGGCCAGCGAGGTGGTCGCCGGCGCGGCCGGCTGCTGCTGTTGCTGCTGCGCCGCGAGCAGGGCCGCCGGATCGAGCGGCGCCCTGGCCTCGGCGGGCTTGCCGTCCTGGTCCGGCTTGCCGTCCGACGCGGCATCGGCGTCGGCCTTGCCGTCCTTGTCGCCCTCGGGCTTCTTCGCGGCCTCCGCCTTGGGCTTCGCGTCGACCGCCTTGGCATCCTTGCCGGCCGCGGGCTGCGCCTTCAGCAGCTGCGCCGCGAAGCCGCCGCCCTCGCCTTCCTCGGCGCCGAGCGCGGGCCTGGCCTTGCTGGCGGCGTGCGCGGCATGCGCGTGCGAGGCGTGCGACGCCGGATGCGAGGCGTGGACGCGGGGATGGGTGCTGGGTTGCAGGGCCATGGTGTCGCTCGAGGGAGGATCTGAAATCGGGTTGCGGGTCAGAAGCCGGCGTGCGCCCGCGCGGTGGCGAGGCGCTGGGCCAGCTCGTCGAGGTTCTTCTGGTCGCGGCGGTCGGCCACCTTGGCCAGCATCGCCTCGCGGCGCTGGATCAGGCGTTCGACGGTGGCCACGCGGATCTCGCGTTCGACCAGCCGCTGGCGATGCGCCTCGACCATGCGCTGCGCGTGCTCGACCACCGACTGCTGCTGCGTGATCGCCTGGTCCAGGCGCGACAGGAAGCCGTGATAGCTGCGCAGGATCTCCATGTTCGCTGCTTGCCGGAACTGCGCCGACCACTTGGCGCAATACTCGCCGCGGTATCCGCCGAGGCCGTCGGCCTGCTGCTGCTGGGCCTGCGCGTTGGCGACCGCGGCGCGCACCTGCGCCATCTGTTCGTCGCGGCGCTTCTGCTCGCGTTCGAGCAGCGTGCGAAGCAGGGCCAGGCGTTTCATGCGCGGCTCCGGTCGGCGGCGGCGTCGGTCGTCGTCACAGCGTGATCGCCTTGGTCAGCTGATGCCGGCTCTCGGCCATCGTCGTGCGCTCGTGCATGTCCTGCTGCAGCAGCGCGGTCAGCTTCGGGCTCATCTTGACGGCGGCGTCGAGCTCCGGGTCGGCGCCCGGCGTGTACGCACCGAGCTGGATCAGGTCGCGCGCCTTGGTCACGCGCGACAGCGCCTGGCGCGCGACGCGCGCCGCGGCGAGCTGGTCGCGCGGGGCGACGCTGGTCATCACGCGCGAGATCGACTTCTCGACGTCGATCGCCGGGAAGTGGCCGCCTTCCGCGAGTTCGCGCGACAGCACGATGTGGCCGTCGAGGATGCCTCGGGCCGCGTCGGCGATCGGATCCTGCGGGTCGTCGCCCTCGGTCAGCACCGTGTAGAACGCCGTGATCGAGCCGCCGCCCGCGCCCGCGTTGCCGGAGCGCTCGACCAGCTGCGGCAGCTTGGCGAAGCAGCTGGGCGGATAGCCGCGCGTGGCCGGCGGCTCGCCGATCGCGAGCGCGATCTCGCGCTGCGCCATCGCGAAGCGGGTGAGCGAGTCCATCAGCAGCAGCACGTGCTGGCCGCGGTCGCGGAAATGCTCGGCGACGGCGGTGGCGTAGTTGGCGCCCTGCATGCGCACCAGCGGCGGCGCGTCGGCCGGGGCGGCCACGACCACCGAGCGCGCGAGGCCGTCATCGCCGAGGATGTCCTCGATGAATTCCTTGACTTCGCGGCCGCGCTCGCCGATCAGC
>DASQCX010000863.1:0-4146 GCA_035634455.1 Burkholderiaceae bacterium | reverse complement strand
AGCGCGACATGATCAACGGGCTCGTGGTCAGCGCGCTCGACGACGCCGCCTCCAACTGGGGCGTAAAGGTGCTGCGCTACGAGATCAAGGACCTGACGCCGCCGGCCGAGATCCTGCGCGCGATGCAGGCGCAGATCACCGCCGAGCGCGAGAAGCGCGCGCTGATCGCGGCGTCCGAGGGCCGGCGCCAGGAGCAGATCAACATCGCCATCGGCCAGCGCGAGGCCGCGATCGCGCGTTCCGAGGGCGACAAGCAGGCCGAGATCAACAAGGCGCAGGGCGAGGCCACCGCCATCGTGGCCGTCGCCGAGGCCACCGCGGACGCCCTGCGCAAGGTCGCCGCGGCGATCCAGTCGCCGGGCGGCGAGGAGGCCGTGCAGCTCAAGGTGGCCGAACGCGCCGTCGACGCCTACCAGTCGCTGGCCAAGGCCAACAACACGATGATCGTGCCGGGCAACATGACCGAGGTTTCGTCGCTGATCGCGAGTTCGATGGCGCTGATCCGGAGCAGCGCGGTCAAGCCCGGCGCGTGATCAGCCCTGCTGCGGGAACTTGGACATGTCGAAGAACAGCGGCTCCCAGACATGGCCGTCGAGGTCCTCGAAGGCGCGGCTGTACATGAAGGGCAGGTCCTGCGGCGGGTTGACGTCGACCTTGCCGCCGTGGGCGCCGGCGGCGGCCAGCATCGCGTCGACGGCTGCGCGGTCGTCGACGCTGATGGCCAGCGATACCTCGCTGGACCTGGGGTCGCAGATCGGCTTGTCGGTGAAGGTCGCCCACTTCGCGTGCGTCAGCAGCATCGTGTAGATGGTGTCGGACCAGACCATGCAGGCGGCGGTCTCGTCGCTGAACTGCGGGTTGTTGACCGCGCCGACGGCCGCGTAGAAGGCCTTGGCCTTGGCCAGGTCGCGGACGGGAAGGTTCACGAAGATCTGCTTGGGCATGAGTCGCTCCTGATGGGTTGATCCGAGGTTCGGCGCGCCGATCGAGGCGCGCATGTCCCCACGACGAATGGGGCAGGCGGCTTTCGACAAGTCTCGATGAATTCCACGCGGGCCGGCGGCGTGCGTGCCCGAACGGGGACAATGCCGCATGACAGCTCCCTCCCCGCCGACGCCCCGGGCGCAGCCCCGCAACCCGCTGCACGGCATGACGCTCGAGGCCATCCTCGAAGCCCTGGTGGCCGAGTACGGCTGGCCCGGCCTCGACGAGCGCGTCCCGCTGCGCTGCTTCGCGTTCGACCCGAGCATCAGGTCCAGCCTGAAGTTCCTGCGCCGCACGCCGTGGGCGCGCGAGAAGGTCGAGGGGCTCTACCTGTTCATGCTGCGCGAGCAGCGGCGCTCGCGCGCGTGAGCGCGGGCGCGCGTCACGCGCACGCGGGCGTGGCCGCGCGTCAGCGCGCGGACGCGACGCGCCCGAAGTCGGCCGGCCGCGGCGCCGGGGCGCTCGTCTTGCGGAACACCGCCGTCGACTCGTCGCGCTCGGACGGGCGGTGCAGGTGCGCCACCAGCGTCCAGCCGGGCGGGGCCTGGACGAGCGCGCGGCGGTTCTCGTCGACCAGCAGGTAGGGGCAGGCTGTGGTCTTGGCCACGTCGCCCTGGGCGTCGATGCGCCAGCTGGCGTAGTTCTCGAGCGCGGCGAGCGCCGAGCGCGGCAACTGCGCCGCGACGCACACGCCGCTGGGCACCTGCTGCGCGACCAGCGCGACCCAGGGGCGGTAGCTGCGCGCGTAGTCGATCGCCGGCAGGCCCAGCGTCAGCAGCAGCAGCCAGAACAGCGCCACGCCCGAGGCCGGCAGCACCAGCGACTTCCACAGCGCGTGCTGCACGCGCGCCGTGCGCCAGCGCACCAGCGCCAGCCAGGCGGCCATGCCGGCGACGGCCAGCGCCAGCAGCGGCGCGGAGAAGTGCGGCTCGAAGCCGGGCAGCAGGGCGGCGATGCGCTGCGCGGGCTTGGCGGGCGTGCCGGTCATCATGCCGACGTAGAACACCCACATGACGATGGCCAGTGCCGTGAAGAAGAACACGGAGAACCAGTCGATGGCCGAACCCGCCGAGCGCTTGAGCGTGGGCAGCGCGAACGCGGCCAGCACGGCGACGCCGGGCACGGCCAGCATCAGTGCGCGGTCGGAGCCGCCCATCGTCAGCGACGCCACCAGCGCGACCGCGACGCCCACGCTGGGCACCGCGATGTGGCGGTAGGTCAGGTGATGGCGCCAGCGCCACAGCGTCCACAGCGCGAGCAGCCAGCCCGGCCAGAGGAACCAGGCGCTCAACCGGATCAGCTCCCACGCGGAATTCCAGCGCAGGCCGGCGCGCCAGGCCCATGCGTGGCCGGCCGCGGCCACCAGCGCGCCGGCCAGCATGCCCAGGAGCAGCCACGGCCGCAGCCCGAGCGCGCCGGGATGGCGCGACCACTGGCACAGCACGAAGCCGCTCGCGCCGAGGGCCAGCGCGATGGTCGGCGCGCCGCTGGCGGCGATCGCCGTGAGCGCGACGACGGCCGACGCCGCCGCGAGGCGCGGCCGTGTCGGCGCCGCGGCGAGCACCCACATGAACAGCGCGACGCCGCTCAGCTGCACCAGCTCGGGCGTGGTCTCGTGGCCCAGCTGCAGCAGGCCCAGGCTGGCGATGGTGGCGAGCACGGCGCCGTCGGCCAGCGCCCGCGCGTAGTCGACCGGCGACGCCTCGCCGCCGAACGCGAAGGCCACCGGCTGCGCGGCCTCGGTGCGCGCGAGGTGCAGCGTGCTGTACCAGATCAGCGCCAGCGTCGCGGCCAGCAGCAGCGCGAACGGCACGCGCGCGGCGTTGGCGGGGTCGACGAAGGGCAGCGCCTTGATCGAGACCGCGCCGAGCCAGTAGGGCAGCAGGGCGCCGTCGCCCGGCAGCCCGGCCAGCGCCGGCGCCGTCCACGGGCTGCGGCCCTCGGCCAGCGAGGACATGTAGCCGAACGCGGTGATGTCGGCGTTCTTCCAGGGCTCGCGCCCGAACTGCCCGGGCAGCAGGTAGGCGGCGCACAGCAGCATCAGGGCCCAGCGCGGCAGTCGCTGGGCCGCGCGCTGGGTGACGAGGGCGGGAGTTGGCAGATTCACGGGGGAGAGATTGACGGCCCCACCCCCCGGAGGGGGCGCTCCGCGGCGGTCGCTGGCGCTCCCTGCCCCCGAGGGGCCGGCCGCGAGCGGCCCGGCGGAGCCGGTTCCGCCGCTCCCTTGAAACTTCTCACGACAGGAGTGAGCGGCAGCGCCGGAGCAGGTTGGCGGTTGAGGATACTAACAAAAAAGGCAGCCGAAGCTGCCTTTCCAGTGGGAAGCGGGCGATGCCTGCCTCGGTCCGCGTTGGATTACTTCTTGAGGCCGACGCGGGCGAACTTGTTGCGGAACTTCTCGACGCGGCCGCCCAGGTTGTCGACCGACTTCTGCGTGCCGGTGTAGAACGGGTGGCCCTCGCTGGTGGTTTCCAGCTTGAACAGCGGCAGTTCCTTGCCGTCTTCCATCTTGATGGTTTCCTTGCTGGCGGCGCACGAACGCGTCACGAACTTGAAACCGTTGGACAGGTCCACGAAGCAGACTTCGCGGTAGTTGGGGTGGATGCCTTCTTTCATGGTGTCCTCTATCTCGCTTTGCCGGCCGGACCGGAGTCGTCGGAAGCCACGTGGGCCCCATGCCCAGCACTTTCCGAAAGCGGAAAACCTTGGATTATAGGATGGATCGGCCGGATTTGTCCAATCCGCCAGGTAAAGCCGGTTCCAGACGGACGAAAGGCCCGCGCGGGCGAGCCTTTCGGTGGGCGGCGCCGCGGCGCCGCCGAAAGCCTGCAGACGTTCAGCCCCCCCGACGCATCATGTCGAAGAAGTCGAGGTTGGTCTTGCTGGCCTTCATCTTGTCGAGCATGAACTCCATCGCCTCGATCTCGTCCATCGGGTAGAGCAGCTTGCGCAGGATCCAGGTCTTCTGGAGGATCTCCGGCTTGAGCAGCATCTCCTCGCGGCGGGTGCCCGAGCGGTTGATCTGGATCGACGGGTAGACGCGCTTCTCGGCCATGCGGCGATCCAGGTGGATTTCGCAGTTGCCGGTGCCCTTGAATTCCTCGTAGATGACTTCGTCCATCTTCGAGCCGGTGTCGATCAGCGCCGTGCCGATGATGGTCA
>DASQCX010000862.1:0-6115 GCA_035634455.1 Burkholderiaceae bacterium | reverse complement strand
TGACGCCCGGCCAGTACCGGGCCGCCGCGCGCGGCTGATCAGGCGTTCGCCGGCCGCGCCACGCGGCACGCGCCGTACAGCGACGCCGCGGCGCTGATCGCGTTGGCCGCGACCTGCTCCCACGAGCCGACGCTCCACGCGTTGAACATCCACAGCGCCGACACGGCCAGCATCACCCAGCGCAGCGAGCGGCCCGTGAGGTGGAACACGGCGTAGGTCGACATCAGCGAGGCCGCGACCATCAGCAGCGAGGCCCAGCCGGCCCAGGTCAGCGCGCCGACGGCCAGTGTCAGCGCGGCGAAGATCGCGCAGCCGATCGCGCGTGAGCGGCGCTCGCCCAGCGTCACGGCCGAGGTCGCGGTGCGGCCGGCGCTGACCACGCTCAGCGCGGCCGCGACATTGGCGCCCAGCAGGAAGTTGTTGAGCGCCCAGATGATGCCCGACACCCCCGAGCGCAGCCGCAGCGAGCGCTCGCAGGTGCAGGTCAGGGCGACGACGTTGAGGGCCAGGGCGGCGAGGCCCGTGGCGTGGATGAGCAGCGCGTTCGACATGGCGGCGCCCGGCGCGGACGAGGCCGGGGTTCCATGCAGTCTAGGAATCGCGGCGGATTCCGATGGGCCGATGAGCGGCGTCGCAAGGCCGCTTAACGCAAGTGCTTACAGACTCGCGCGGCCGTTGCGCAACGCCCGGGTCATCGCCCCTCCTCGCCGCGCGCCAGGCGCAGCATCAGCGCCGCCGACACCACCGCCGCCGCGCCGCCCAGCGCCATGATCCAGCGCGTGGACAGCAGCGCGATCCAGCCGCCCGCCAGCGCCACCACGACGTTGGCGACGCAGAAGATCGTCGACAGCAGCCCCATGACGCGGCCCTGCCCGTGCTCGGCGAAGCGCTCCGACATCCAGGCCGGCATCACCGCGTTGTAGAGCGCCGTCGGCACGCCCATCGCCATGATGACGAAGATGCCCAGCCAGCCGGGCAGCGCCGCCAGCAAGCCGAGGCAGACGGCCGCGATCAGCGCGAAGCGCGCCGCGCGGCGCAGCGGATGCGCCGTCGACGCGCTCCCGAAGCGGCCGGCCAGCACGCTGGCGAGCGTCATCGCGGCACACTGCCCCGCGGTGACGAACGCGATGCCGCGGCTGCCGAAGCCCGCGTTCTGCAGCATCCACAGCGGCGAGAACTCGTACAGCGTGTTGATCGCCAGCGTGTAGGCCAGCTGCAGCCCGAAGATCACGCCCAGCGTGCGATCCGCGCGCAGCAGCGCCAGCACGTTGCGATCCTGCGTGGCCGCGCCCGACGCGGGCCGGGGCGGCGCCGACGGCAGCCCGAGGAACAGGATCGCCACGCAGGGCAGCGTCATCGCGGCGGCCAGCACGAAGGGCACGGGCTCGCCCAGCGGCAGCGTCAGGCCGCCAACCAGCGGGCCCAGCAGCCAGCCGGCGTAGAAGCAGGCGTTGAGCAGCGCGAAGGCGCGGGTGCGGTCGATCTGCTCGTGCATGTCGGCCAGCATCGCGCGCGCCACGGCGGTGTTGCTCTCGACCAGCCCGGTGGCGAAGCGCGCCAGCGCGAACAGCGGGTAGTCGCGCACCACCAGCGCGAACGCCGTCAGCAGGTGGCCGGCCAGCGTCGCCACCAGCGTCACCGCCAGCACCAGCCGGCGCCCGTGGCGGTCCGACAGCGGCCCCGAGAACAGGCTGCCGATCAGGATGCCCAGCGGGTTGGCCGCCAGCGCGATCCCCATCAGCACCGACGGCTGCAGCCCGCCGAAATGCGTGAAGCCGTCGACCGCCCCGCCCATGAAGATCGGCGCCAGGATCGGATACGGCATCGAGATGCCGACGGTGCTCACGAGGCCCAGCAGGCAGACGGCGGCGAGGATCCAGTACGGGTGGCGGACGGGCGGGGACATGCTGCATTGTCGGCCGATCGATCGCGACGGGCCGGCGGGCCGGACCGGGCGCATACCCGATGGGGTGTCCACCAATCGAGTTTGCATCCCTTGAAAAAGTCATTGCGCGGTCCGCCCGGCAGCGTACACTCGCGCCTGCTCCGGGGTGCATCCGCCAAGAGATGCTGAGACGACCATTGGATGGGTAATCTAGGTCGAACCCGAGAACTTGAACCGGCTAGTACCGGCGTAAGGAGAGCTGCACGAACCCGCGCGGGAGGCCTGGAAGGCGTCCGCGCGCCAGGTCGGCGCACCGTCCGGAGCAAGAACACTTGACCCCTGGACTGGAGCCCCGATGACCTCGCCCCTCGCCCCGCCCGCGCCGCCCGCCCGCGCCGCCGACGCGCCCGACGCCCCCGACTGCGGCCACGACGCCGCCTCCACGCGCCAGCCGCTGCCGGCCTCGCGCAAGGTGCGCGTGCAGGGGCTGCAGCCCGGCGTCAGCGTGCCGATGCGCGAGATCGCGCTGACCAACGGCGAGAAGGTCACCGTCTACGACACCTCGGGGCCGTACACCGACCCGACCGCGCTGATCGACCTGAAGCGCGGCCTCGAGACGGTGCGCTCGCGCTGGATCGCCGCCCGCAACGACAGCGAGTCCTACGCCGGCCGCGACGCCCAGCCCGTGGACGACGGCCAGCGCGCGCGTTCGCCCGCGGCCGGCGCCGCGGCCGCGCGCATCGCCACCCTGCGGCGCGACGCCGACGGCCTGCAGCGCACGCCGCGGCGCGCGATCCCCGGGCGCAACGTCACGCAGATGCACTATGCCAGGCGCGGCATCGTCACGCCGGAGATGGAGTTCGTCGCGCTGCGCGAGAACGGCCGCCACGAGTGGATGGCCGAGTACCAGGCCGACGCGCAGCGCGAGGCCCGCCTGCGCGGCGACCCGCGCGGCGCCGCGATCCCGGCGCGCATCACGCCCGAGTTCGTGCGCGACGAGGTGGCGCGCGGTCGCGCCATCATCCCGGCCAACATCAACCACCCGGAGCTGGAGCCGATGGCCATCGGCCGCAACTTCCTGGTCAAGGTCAACGCCAACATCGGCAACTCGGCGACGACGTCGTCGATCGAGGAGGAGGTCGACAAGCTGGTGTGGGCCACGCGCTGGGGGGCGGACACGGTGATGGACCTGTCCACCGGCGCCAACATCCACACCACGCGCGACTGGATCCTGCGCAACAGCCCGGTGCCCATCGGCACGGTGCCGATCTACCAGGCGCTGGAGAAGGTGGGCGGCGTCGCCGAGGATCTGAGCTGGCCGCTGTTCCGCGACACGCTGATCGAGCAGGCCGAGCAGGGCGTCGACTACTTCACCATCCACGCCGGCGTGCTGGCGGAGTTCGTGCCGCTGACGGCGCGGCGCCGCACGGGCATCGTCTCGCGCGGCGGCGCGATCCTGGCCAAGTGGTGCATGGCGCACGGCTGCCAGAACTTCCTGTTCACGCACTTCGAGGAGATCTGCGAGATCATGCAGGCGTACGACGTCTCGTTCTCGCTGGGCGACGGCCTGCGCCCCGGCTCGCTGGCCGACGCCAACGACGACGCGCAGATGGCCGAGCTGCGCACGCTGGGCGAGCTCGCGCAGCTGGCGTGGAAGCACGACGTGCAGACGATGATCGAGGGCCCGGGCCACGTGCCGATGCATCTGATCCAGGCCAACATGAGCGAGCAGCTGCGGCTGTGCCACGACGCGCCCTTCTACACGCTGGGGCCGCTGACCGTCGACGTCTCGCCCGGCTACGACCACATCGCCAGCGCCATCGGTGCCGCCATGATCGGCTGGATGGGCACGGCGATGCTGTGCTACGTCACGCCCAAGGAACACCTGGGCCTGCCCGACCGCGACGACGTCAAGCAGGGCCTGATCGCGTACAAGATCGCGGCCCATGCCGCAGACGTCGCCAAGGGCCACCCCGGCGCCCGCGCGCGCGACGACGCGCTGTCCAAGGCGCGCTTCGAGTTCCGCTGGCACGACCAGTTCAACCTGGCGCTCGACCCCGACACCGCGCGCCGCTTCCACGACGCGACGCTACCCGCCGAGGGCGCCAAGGAGGCGCACTTCTGCAGCATGTGCGGCCCGAAGTTCTGCTCGATGAAGACCACGCACGAGGTGCGCGAGTTCGCCGCCGCGCAGGCGCACGCGACGCTGGACGCCGCGGGCGCGAAGAAGCGCACCACGCTGGGCAAGCCCTTCGTGCCGATCTACGACGCGGAGGAGGAATGAGCCGCATCGGCATCGCGGGCGCCGGCGTGGCCGGACGGCTGCTCGCGTTCCAGCTTTCGCGCCTGGGCCATGCGGTCGAGGTGTTCGACGCCGCGCCCGACGCCGCGGCGCCGCACGGCCCGCAACCGCATCCTGCCGCGGCCTTCACCGCGGCCGGCATGCTGAGCCCGCTGGCCGAGCTGGAGCATGCGCCGGCCGAGGTCGCGGAGCGCGGCTGGCGCTCGCTGGATCTGTGGCCGGGCATCGTCGCGGCGCTGGGCCCGGGCCAGCGCAGCGCGGGCCTGTTCCGCTGCAACGGCAGCCTGCTGGTGGCGCATCCGGGCGATGCCGGCGCCACGCAGCGCGTGCTGGCGCGCCTGAAGGCGGCCAACGCGCGCGGCGCCCGCCAGCGCGCGCACGACGCCGACGCCAGCCACCCCACGACGCTGCAGCTGCACGGCGCGCGCGACAAGCCGCCGCAACGCGATCCGCAGGCCTTGACGCCGGAGATGCTGCGCGAGCTCGAGCCCGCGCTGGTCGGCGGCCTGCAGGGCTGGCTGCTGCCCGGCGAGGGCCAGGTCGACGCGACGCGGCTGCTGCCGGCGCTGGTCGCCGGCTGCCCCGACGTGCGCTGGCACTGGAACCAGCGCGTCGAGCGGGTCGAGCCGCACGTGCTGCACGTGGCGGACAGAAACCCGATGGGGTATGACTTCGCGATCGACACCCGCGGACTCGGCGCGCGCGGCGCCGGCTCCGGACTCGCGTTGCGCGGCGTGCGCGGCGAGCTGTTGTGGCTGCACGCGCCGGGCCTGGAACTGCGCCGGCCGGTGCGCTGCATCCATGCGCGCCACCGCGTCTACCTGGTGCCGCGACCGGGCGGGCATGTGATCGTCGGCGCCACCGAGATCGACAGCGAGGACCGCTCGCCGGTGAGCGTGCGCAGCGCGATCGAGCTGCTGTCGGCCGCGCACAGTATCGTGCCGCAGCTGGCCGAGGCGCGCATCGTGCGGCTGGACACCCACCTGCGTCCCGCCACGCTCGACCAGCGCCCGCACCTGCACTGCGAGCCGGGCCTGATCCGCATCAACGGACTGTTCCGCCACGGCTTCCTGCTGGCGCCGGCGCTCGTCGAGGAGGCGCTGGAGCGCACCGGCCTGCTGCTGGGGGCGCACTGCGAGGAGACCAGCCATGCGTGAGGGGGACGACGCGTTCGCGCCGACGCGCCCGGCCGCGGGCGACGTGCTGGTCAACGGCCAGCCGCATCCCTGGCGCCTGGGCCTGACCCTGGCCGACGTGCTGGGCGAGCGCGGCAGCGACGACGCCAGCGTCGGCACCGCCGTCAACACGCGCTTCGTGCCGCGCCCCGAGCGCCGCGAGACGCCGCTGTGGCCCGACGACCGCGTCGTCGTGTTCGCGGCCATCGTGGGAGGATGACGATGCGGCTCGATTTCTCCGCGGCGGCGCCGTCGCCGTGGCGCGTCTACGGCCAGCGCCTGGACAGCCGCTTCCTGATCGGCAGCGCCGGCTATCCGTCGCCCGAGGTGCTGGCGCAGGCGATCGAGGCCTCGGGCGCGCAGGTCGTCACCGTGGGCCTGAAGCGCGAGGTCGCCGGCGGCGTCGCGCCGCGCGGCGGCGAGGCGGTCGGCCGGCTGCGCGAGGTCTGCGCGGCCACCGGCGCGCGCCTGCTGCCCAACACCGCCGGCTGCCGCAGCGCGCGCGAGGCGGTGCTGCTGGCGCAGATGTCGCGCGAGCTGTTCGACACGCCCTGGATCAAGCTGGAGGTGATCGGCGACGAGCACACGCTGCAGCCCGATCCGTTCGAGCTGGTCGACGCCGCGGCGCACCTGGCCAGGCTCGGCTTCCAGGTGTTCCCGTACTGCACCGACGACCTCGTGGTCTGCCGGCGCCTGCTGGCCGCGGGCTGCGAGGTGCTGATGCCGTGGGCCGCGCCGATCGGCTCCGGCCAG
>DASQCX010000861.1:0-1992 GCA_035634455.1 Burkholderiaceae bacterium | reverse complement strand
CGGTGCCCAGCGCGGATGTGGAGTCCGCCTGCAGCGTGCCGCCGGCGACGATGGTGCCGCCGCTGTACGTGTTGGCGCCGGTCAGGTGCAGCGTGCCGGTGCCGGCCAGCGTGAGCAGGCCCTTGCCGGAGATGTCGTTGCGCCAGCTGTCCTCGGCCGCGAAGCCGCCCTGGCTCGCGTCCATCGTCACGCTGACGTCGCCGTTGAAGCTGCCGTAGCCGTCGGCGGCGGCGAACAGGTTCAGGCGGCCCCAGCCCTCGGCGTCGTCCATGGCCGGGAAGCCCGAGGCCAGCGCCGTGCTCTTGAGCACCACGCGGCGCTGGTCGGCGCTCAGGTAGGGCAGGCGCGTCTCCAGCAGCAGCTCGGCGCCCTTGGGCACGACGGCGGCCTGGGTGGTGTCGGCGACCGGCGCGAAGCCGTAGGTCAGGCGGCGCAGGTAGTCGGCGGCGTTGGCCGCGTGGTCGGCGAAACGGTCGGTGGCCGTCGTGGCGGAATGCGCGTAGGCCATGAACGCGGCCTCGTCGCTGGTGCCGGCGGCGGCCATCAGCGCGGTGTGGGCCTGCGCGTAGGCGGTGGCGCGCAGGTCGGCGACCGTGGCGGTGCCCTCGGCCGTGCTGCCGTTGGCGGCGGCCGGCGTCTTCGTCGACTTGTTCTGCTGCGCGTACAGCGTCGCGGCCAGCACGGCCTGCGCCTGGATGCGGCCGGCGATCACGTCCAGCGGCGAGTGCATGCCCGCGAGGATGCGGTTCTCGCCGAGTTCGAGGGCGCGCGCGATCATTTCCTGGTAGCGCTCCGGCAGCACGTAGGCCATCGCCAGCGCGTCGCGCGAGGCCTCGGCCGCGTGGCCGCTGATGTAGCCGCCGTCGGTGGCGGGCGTCGCGGACTCGGCCGGCACCAGCGCGGGCACGACGGACACGCCGGCGCTCCAGCGGAACGGGCGCGCGTACTTGTAGAAGCGCTTGGCCGGCTCGGTCGACGCGTTCAGCGGCGAGCCCACGAAGTCGACGACGGCGCCGAACGCCGTGTTGCCGGCCGCCGAGCCCACGCCCAGGTTGTTGCCGCCGTCGTTGTACAGCACGGTGGTGGCGTCGGCCGCGACGCCGGTGATGGTCGTGGTCTGCTGCGCGGCGCTGCGCCAGGCGGCGGTCAGCGGGCCCAGGCCGTCGGTGACGCTGTAGCCCTTGTTGCGGCGGTCGTCCAGATAGGCGGCGGTCGCCTGGTCGGCGGTGCGGGCGCCCGTGGCGCTGGCGACGTAGGCGACGTTCTGCGCGAGCACGCTCGCGTTGACGGCCTTGCCGTCGCTGGCGCTGCCGGGGATGCCCGTCCACGTCGACGTGGTGACGGCCGGGAAGCTGCCGACGGCCGCTGCCGTCACGCCGGCGTCGACGATCTCGGTGCTGGGCGTCCACAGGGCCAGGAAGCCGGAGACCACGCGCACGCCGGCGTTGGTGGCCAGCGTGGCGTACTGCGCGTAGCCGCGCTGGTTCGTGTAGGCGTAGTCGACGAAGGGCAGCACCGCGGCTTCGTCCTGCACGGGCGCGGTGTCGGCGGCGCCGACGCCGGTGGGCGCCGCGAGCGGCGTGGTGAACGCGCTGCCGTCGCCGGCGTCGCCGCCGCAGCCGGCGAGCAGCAGGGCGAGGACGATGGGCGAGAGCGTGAGCAGCGGAGCGCGCGGGGCGTTGTAGTCGGTCTTCATCGGAGGTGTGCGTGGGGCTTCGGGTGGGGACGCGAGAGGCTATCCAGCACGCGTGTCGAGCGGATGACAACGCTAGTCATCGCTCTCGTTCGGACGGGAGGCGGGGCTGCTCGACATGTCGGGCCCGATACATTTCTTCATCGTCCCGCCTCCTTGCACCTCATCTTGTTCTAAGTGAGGGGAGGTATCTTGCGGGGCTGTCATCGAGGAACCGCCCATGGAGCCCAATCGTCGCCCCACCCTGCAGGATGCCGCCGCGAAAGTGCCGGCCGTCACCTTTGCCTTCTGGCTGATCA
>DASQCX010000860.1:0-1630 GCA_035634455.1 Burkholderiaceae bacterium | reverse complement strand
TGGGCATGCTGCCCGAGGGCAACTGGATCACGCGCGCGCCCACGCTCAAGCGCAAGGCCATCCTCCTCGCGAAGGTGCAGGACGAGGCGGGCCACGGGCTCTACCTCTACGCCGCCGGCGAGACGCTGGGCACCTCGCGCGACCAGATGCTGGACGCGCTGCACACCGGCAAGGCCAAGTACTCGTCGATCTTAACTACCCGACGCTCACCTGGGCCGACGTGGGCGTGATCGGCTGGCTCGTGGACGGCGCGGCGATCATGAACCAGATCCCGCTGTGCCGCTGCTCGTACGCGCCGTACGCCCGCGCGATGGTGCGCGTGTGCCGCGAGGAGTCGTTCCACCAGCGCCAGGGCTACGATTCGCTGCTGACGATGATGCAGAAGGGAACGGCCGCGCAGCGCGCGATGGTGCAGGACGCCACCAACCGCTGGTGGTGGCCCAGCCTGATGATGTTCGGCCCGCCGGACGACCAGTCGCCCAACACCGCGCAGTCGATGCGCTGGGGCATCAAGCGCATCAGCAACGACGACCTGCGCCAGAAGTTCGTCAACGCCACGGTCGAACAGGCCAAGATCCTCGGCGTCTCGCTGCCCGACCCCGACCTGAAGTGGAACGAGGCGCGCGGCCAGTACGACTTCGGCGCGATCGACTGGAGCGAGTTCTGGCAGGTCGTCAACGGTGACGGCCCCTGCAACAAGGAGCGCCTGGCCGAGCGCGTGGACGCCTGGAACGACGGCGAGTGGGTGCGCGAGGCCGCGCTGGCCCACGCCCGCAAGCAAGCCGCCCGCGCCGAGAAGGCCGCCGCCTGAACCCGACATCGAAGAAAGCATCGTCATGACCGCATCCGCTACCGACCTCGCCAACGCCAAGGCCCAGGCCCACGAATGGCCGCTGTGGGAGGTGTTCGTGCGCCCGAAGTCCGGCCTCGACCACAAGCACTGCGGCAGCCTGCACGCCGCCGATTCCAAGATGGCGCTGCAGCTGGCGCGCGAGGTCTACACGCGCCGCCAGGAAGGTGTCAGCATCTGGATCGTGCGCTCGGACCAGATCGTGGCGTCCGACCCGGCCGACAAGGCGATGCTGTTCGATCCGATGGAGGACAAGGTCTACCGCCATCCGACGTTCTACGAGCTGCCGCCCGAAGTCGGCCACATGTGAGGTGAGCATGAGCACGACATTCGCTCCCCTGCCGACGACCGCGAGCGCGTCGAACGCGGCCGCGTCGACCACCACCGAGTCCATCGTCTTCCAGCCGACGCCGCAGCAGGCCTACCTGATGCGCGTCGGCGACAGCTGCCTGATCCACGCGCAGCGCCTGGCCGAATGGAGCGGCCACGCGCCCATCCTGGAAGAGGACATCGCGCTGACCAACCTCGCGCTCGACCTCGTGGGCCAGGCGCGCGCGCTGCTGACCCACGTCGGCCGCCAGGCGGGCTTCGACGAGGACCAGCTCGCGTTCCTGCGCAACGAGCGCGACTTCCGCAACTTCACGCTCTCCGAGCTGCCGGGCCGCCGCGCGGGCCGCGACTTCGCCGACGCCGTCCTGCGCAACCTGCTGCTGTCCGCGTGGATGAACGTGATGTGGGCCAAGCTGGAGCAGTCCGGCGACGCCGAGATCGCGGCCATCG
>DASQCX010000859.1:0-2610 GCA_035634455.1 Burkholderiaceae bacterium | reverse complement strand
GCGACCAGTGGAAGCCCTGGCCCTGCTGGCAGCCGAGGTCGCCCAGCAGCGCGAGCGTCGCCTCGTCCTCGACGCCTTCGGCCACCGTGTACAGGTTCAGGCTGCTCGCCATCTGCACGATGGCGCGCACGATCGCCTGGTCCTGGACGTCGTCGGTCAGCCGGCGTACGAAGGTCTGGTCGATCTTGAGGCGCTCGACCTCGAAGCGCTTGAGGTAGGCGAGGTTCGAGTAGCCGGTGCCGAAGTCGTCGATCGCGAAGCGCACGCCCAGGCGGCGCAGGCTGGCCAGGCTTTCGGCCAGCGCGAGCGAGTCCTGGATCAGCAGCGACTCGGTCAGCTCGAGCTCGAGCTTGGCGCTCGGCAGGCCGGAGGCGGCCAGCGCCTGCGCCACCGAAGCCTCGACGCTGCCGCGGCGGAACTGCACCGGCGAGACGTTGACCGAGATCGTCAGGTCCGTCCAGCCGGCCGCGCGCCAGCGCTGCGCCTGCGCGCAGGCCTCCTGCAGCACCCAGTCGCCGATCGGCACGATCAGGCCCGAGCGCTCGGCCAGCGGGATGAAGCGGGCCGGCGAGATCGGGCCCTTGTCCGGATGGTGCCAGCGGATCAGCGCCTCGGCGCCGATCAGGCGGCCGGTGCGCAGGTCGAACTGCGGCTGGTAGGCCAGCGTGAACTCGCGGTGCGCGAGCGCCGCGCGCATCGCCGACAGCAGCTCGACGTGCTCGACGACGCTGGCGTTCATCTCGCCGTCCCAGAAGCGGTACGCGTTGCGGCCCGACTCCTTGGCGCGGTACATCGCGATGTCGGCCTTCTTGAGCAGGCTGTCGAAGTCCGCGCCGTCGTCCGGGAACAGGGTGACGCCCAGCGAGCAGCCCGAGAAGATCTCCATGCCGATGACGTCGAACGGCGCCATCAGGCCGGCGACGACCTTGCTGGCGATGTCGCCCACCGCATAGTCTTCGCTCACCTCGGGAATCAGAAGAAGGAACTCGTCGCCGCCCAGGCGCGCGACGGTGTCGGCGGTGCGCAGCATAGCGCGCAGGCGCTCGCTGACCTGCATCAGCAGCGTGTCGCCCGAACCGTGGCCCAGCGTGTCGTTGACGTTCTTGAAGTTGTCGAGGTCCAGGTACAGCATCGCGACGCCGTGGCCGGCGCGGCGCGCGATGGCGGCGGCCTGCTCGAAGCGGTCGCGCGCGAGGCTGCGGTTGGGCAGGCCGGTGAGCGCGTCGTGCGTGGCCATCAGCTCCATGCGCGCCTGCGTCGCGGCCATCTGCGCGTTCTGCGCGTGCACGGCGTCGAGCGCGCTGCGCATGTCGCTGGCCATCAGCCAGGCGATGGCGCAGGTGACGGTCAGCACCGCGGCGATGTCGACGAAGGTGTTGGACGACAGCGGCGCCAGCGTGTTGACGTGCCAGCCGTAGAGGTTGGCCAGCAGCACCGCGGCGACCAGCGCGATCATCGTGGCGAACAGCGCGAAGTACAGCCGGCGCGAGCCCATCATCGCGGCGAGCACCAGCAGGCAGGGGAAGGCCAGCAGCGAGGTGTCGCGCAGGCCGCCGTTGCGCCACATCAGCAGGCCGACCATGCCCATCAGCGAGCTCAGCAGGAGCGCCACGGCGCCGCCGCGCCGGCCGGCGCGCACGAGCCACAGGACGCAGCCCATCGCCGCCAGGCCGACGAACAGCGGCGGCAGGTTCCGCCATTGCCGCTGGACGACGTCAGGGATGCCGGAGACGACGATCGCGGCGCTGGCGGCCCAGGTGGCCTGCACGAGGCGGCGGTCGCGCAGCAGGCGCGATGCGCTCGGGCGTGCCGGGGTCGGCTGCTCGCTCGGAACGTCCACCGGTTCGAACCTCCTCGACTCGTCGCGTCTGTCGCTTGCCCGGGCGCGGGATCGGGCCATCGCCGTGCCGCGCGAACCGCCCGTCAATCCAGGTTCCCGTCAGCTTTCGAAGTGTTGCACGGGTGACAGCGCTGTTTACCCTGGCGGGTATCGAGTTTCCCGATTTCCGGGCATTGTTGGCATCAGAGGATCAGCGACAACCCGAACGCCAGCGCCAGCCCGACCACGGAGATCACCGTCTCCATGACCGACCAGGTCTTGATGGTCTGCGCGACCGTGAGCCCGAAGTACTCCTTGACCAGCCAGAACCCCGCGTCGTTGACGTGCGAGAAGAACAGCGATCCCGCGCCCACCGCCAGCACCACCAGCGACAGCTGCGCCTGCGGCAGCCCGGCGGCCAGCGGCGCGACGATGCCGGCGGCGGTCACCGTCGCGACCGTGGCCGAGCCGGTGGCCAGGCGGATCAGCACCGCGACGATCCAGCCCAGCAGCAGCGTGGACAGCCCGGCCGCGAGCGCGATCTTGGCGATCGCCGTGCCGGTGCCGCCGTCGACCAGCGACTGCTTGAAGCCGCCGCCCGCGCCCACGATCAGCATCACGCCGACCACCGGCATCAGGCTGGCGCCTATCTTCTTGCCGAGCACCGCGGGCGAGAAGCCGACCGCGGTGCCGAACGTCACCATCGCGAGCAGCACGGCCGCCAGCAGCGCGAACACCGGGTCGCCGACGAAGTCGAGCAGCGGGCGTGCCGGCGACGCCTTGTCCAGGAA
>DASQCX010000858.1:0-15794 GCA_035634455.1 Burkholderiaceae bacterium | reverse complement strand
TTTTCCAGGTCGCGCGGCAGCGCGGCCTGGCTGGCGCGGATGCGGTCGTAGCGGTCGAGCGACAGCGCGGCGGCCTGCGTGTCGTCGTGCATGACCATCGGACGCAGGAAGACCAGCAGGTTGGTCTTCTTGCGCGTCCTGGAGACGCTGCGGAACAGCGCGCCCAGGCCCGGGATGGCGCTGAGCACGGGGACGCTGTTCGACTCGCGCGCCTCGCTGTCCTCGATGAGCCCGCCCAGGACGAGGATCCTGCCGTCGGCGACGGACACCGTGGACTCGATCGAGCGCTTGTTGGTCGTCGGACCCTGGGTCGAGCTCGTGCTTTCCACCGACGACGATTCCTGCATCACGGTCATGCGGATCTCGCCGTTCGGGCCGATCTGCGGGCGGATGTGCAGCGTCACGCCGACGTCCATGCGCTCGACGGTCTGGAACGGATTGGTGCTGCTGCTGGACGACGTGGTGTACGAGCCGGTGACGTAGGGCACGTTCTGGCCGACGACGATGCGCGCCTCCTCGTTGTCGAGCGTCACGACGTTGGCGGTCGACAGGATGTTGGTGCCGCTGATGGTGCGCAGCGCCGTCGCGACCTCGCCGAGGGTCAGCGTCGTCAGCGACGACTCGCTGATGTTGAACAGCGTCTTCCACTGCAGGCCGACGTCGAGCGCACGGCTGGCGTCCACCTCCACCACCAGCGACTCCACGTACAGCTGCGCGCGCCGGACGTCGAGCTGCTCGATCACGGCGCGGATGTCGCGGAACAGCGGCTCGGGCGCGGTCACGATCAGCGCGTTGCTCGCCGGGTCGGCCTGGATGTAGCCGCCGGTGGACGGCGCGGCCGCCGACGTCAGCGGCGTCGACGTCGCCGAACTCGTGCCGGACGACGAGCTGCTGCTGGTGCCGGACGTGTTCTTGGGCGTCGGCAGGCTGCTGCCCGCGGTGCCGCTGGCGCCGGCCGGTCCCGCGCCGGACCCGCTGCCGGTCGTGCCGGTCACCATCTCGACGGACGGCAGCGCCGCGCGCAGCACGGCGGCGAGGCGGGTCGCGTCCGTGTGCTGCAGGTAGACCACGTGCACGCTGCCCGATCCGGCGCCGTTGGCCTCGGGGCGGTCGAGCTGCGCGACCAGCGCCCGGATGGCCGCGAGCCGCGACCGGTTCGGCGCGCGCACCAGCAGCGCGTTGAGCTGCGGGTCGGCGATCACGGTGGTGCTGCCCGCCTGCGTGGCGGCGCTCGCGTTGCTGGCGCCGGCGTTGCCGCCGGGCGCGGCCGCCGAACCGCCGCCTTCGCTGAGCTTGAGCACGACGCCCGCGAGGTTGGCGGCGATCGCGTGCTGCAGCGGGATCACTTCGACGTCCGTCGCGCTGGGCGTGTCGAGCGCTGCGACGATCGCGTCCAGCCGCGCCAGGTTGCTGGCGTAGTCGGTGATGACCAGCGAGTTGTTGCCGGCGTTGACGTTGATCGTGTTGTTGGCGGTGATCAGCGGACGCAGCACCGGCACCAGGTTGGCGGCGTTCTCCTGTTGCAGCGGGATCACCTGGGTCACCACGCGGTCGCCGCCGGCCGTCGACGGCGGCAGCGTGGCGATCTCGGCCTGCAGCCTGGCCTCGGCCTCGGGGACGATCTTGTACAGGCCGCTGGTCTGCACGAGCGCGAAGCCCAGGCCGCGCAGCGCCTCGGTGAACAGCAGCGTCGCGCGGGCGGCGCTCACCGGCTCGCTGGTGACCAGCGACAGCGTGCCCTTGACGCGCGGGTCGACCACGATCGGGTGTCCGAGCACGGTGGCCATGGCATCGGCGATGGCGCCCACGTCGGCGTTGACGAAGGCGAAGGTGGAGCGCGCGGCGCCCGCAGGCGGCCGATGCGTGGCCGCGCCGGCGTCCGCGGCCAGCAGCGCGGCGGCGAGGGCCAGCGACAAGGGCCGGCGACGCGGGGCGCGCGGTGGCGTGCGCCGCGGGGTCGGGATGAAGGTATGGGAGATCGATGCAGGCACGTCGGATCGCCGCGGACGGCACCGCCGCGGCGCGCCTGGACGACGCGCCCGGAAGCGCGCGCCGCGAAGTCGGGGAAGGGCTCCACTGTCGCCGCGGCGCGGTGCGGGCCGATTGCGCTTGCGTTAGCGGATACGAAGACGGCATGTCCGCGCGGACACGCGGCGCGTGGCGCCACGACCGATCAATCGGCCAGGTGGCGAGCGCAGAACGCGCGTCCGGCCGCGGTCAGCGTGGCGCTCCAGCGCACCTCGTCCTGCGTGACGCGCACCCAGCCCGGCCCCTCGACGCCGCCGATGCGCGCGTGGCCCATCGCCGACAGCGCGCGCATCAGCACGCTCGCGCCGAGTCCCAGGTGCTTGCCCAGGCGCGGCAGGGACATGCCGGCCTCGCCCGGCGCCGCGGCCAGCTCGCGCAGGATGGCGGCGGTCAGCTCGTCCAGTTCGGGAACGTCGTCGTCGTGCATGGGGCCCCTCGCGCACGGGCGCGGCGCGTGGCGGCGGGCGTGTGGGCCCGGCGCGGTCACGCGCCCGCGAACGTCGTGTCGGCCTGCTGGTCGGATCCGGTGGCCTCGTGGGGCACGAGTATGACGGGAATCGACTTCGACGTGGGCGTCCCCGCCCCGATCGCCGTGGACGACAGCGCGACCAGCGGATTCGTCTCCGGGTAGTACGCCGCGAGGTTGCCGCGCGGGATGTCGTAGGCCACCAGCCGGAAGCGGTCGGCGCGGCGCTCGGCGCCGTCGCCCCAGGCGGTGCGCAGGTCGACCCAGTCGCCGTCCTTCAGGCCCAGGTGCGCGATGTCGGCCGGGTGGATGAACACGACGCGGCGCTGGCCGAACACGCCGCGGTAGCGGTCGTCCATGCCGTAGATCGTCGTGTTGTACTGATCGTGCGAGCGCGTGGTCAGCAGCGTGAAGACGACCTGGTCGAGCTGGCGCGCGCGGGCGCGGTGCACGGGCGTGTCCTGCGGCACCGCGTGCGTGAAGAAGACGGCCTTGCCCGGCTCGGTGGCCCAGATGCGCTCGCCGGCCGTGTTGCGCAGGCGGAAGCCGCCGGGCACCTTGATGCGCTCGTTGAAGTCGAAGAACTCGTCGAAGACGGCCTCGATCTTGTCGCGGATGCGGCCGTAGTCCTCGATCATCCACAGCCACGGCGTCTTCGAGCGCGCGCCCAGCGTGGCCGCGGCCATGCGTGCGACGATCGCGGGCTCGGACAGCAGGTGCTCGGAGGCCGGCGGGTTGATGCCCAGCGAGACGTGCACCATCGACATCGAGTCCTCCACCGTCACGCCCTGCGGGCCGGCGGCCTGCACGTCGATCTCGGTGCGGCCCAGGCAGGGCAGGATCAGCGCCTCGCGCCCGTGCACGAGGTGGCTGCGATTGAGCTTGGTGGTCACCTGCACCGTCAGGTCGCACCGGCGCAGCGCCTTCCAGGTCTCGTAGGTGTCCGGCGTGGCGGCGGCGAAGTTGCCGCCGAGCGCGACGAAGACCTTGCCGCGGCCGTCGCGCATCCGCTTGATCGCCTCGACGACGTCGACGCCGGGCGCGCGCGGCGGCTCGAAGCCGAACACGTCGCGCAGGCGGTCGAGCAGCGCGGCGGGCGGCTTCTCCCAGATGCCCATCGTGCGGTCGCCCTGCACGTTGCTGTGGCCGCGTACCGGACACGCGCCGGCGCCGGGCCGGCCCATGTTCCCGCGCAGCAGCAGCAGGTTGTCGATCATCTGGATCGTCGCCACCGAGTGCTGGTGCTGCGTGATGCCCATGCCCCAGCACGCGATGACGCTCCTGGCCTCCAGGTAGACGTCGCCGGCCGCGCGCATCTGCGCCTCCGACAGGCCCGACTCCTGTTCGAGCAGCGGCCACGACTCGGCGCGCAGGTCGTCCAGCAGCGCCTCGATGCCGACCGTGTGCTGCGCGATGAAGGCGTGGTCGAGGACGCCGCCGCGCGCGTCCTCCTGCTCCACCAGGTGCTTCATCATGCCCTTGACCAGCGCGAAGTCGCCGCCGACGCGCAGCTGGAAGTAGTGCGTGCTGATGCGGGTCGAGCCGAGCGTGGCCATCTCCAGCTTGTCCTGCGGATCGGCGAAGCGCTCCAGGCCGCGCTCGCGCAGCGGGTTGAAGCTGACGATCCGCGCGCCGCGCCTGGCGGCCGCGCGCAGCTCGCCCAGCATGCGCGGATGGTTGGTGCCGGGGTTCTGGCCGAAGATCAGGATCGCGTCGGCCTGCTCGAAGTCGTCCAGCGTGACGGTGCCCTTGCCGACGCCCAGCTGCGGCCGCATCGCCGAGCCGCTGGGCTCGTGGCACATGTTGGAGCAGTCGGGGAAGTTGTTGGTGCCGTATTCGCGCACGAACAGCTGGTACAGGAACGCGGCCTCGTTGCTGGCGCGGCCCGAGGTGTAGAACATCGCCTGGTTCGGGTCGGGCAGGGCGTTCAGGTGCCTGGCCACCAGCGCGAACGCGTCGTCCCAGGCGATGGGCCGGTACTTGTCGCTGGCGCGGTCGTAGACCATGGGCTCGGCGAGCCGGCCCTGGTCCTCCAGGAAGAAGTCGCTCCTGCCGGCCAGCTCGGTCACGGTGTGCTGGGCGAAGAACTCGCGCGTGACGCGGCGCGCCGTGGCCTCGGCGGCGACGGCCTTGGCGCCGTTCTCGCAGAACTCGAAGGTGGACGCGTGGTTGCGGTCGGGCCAGGCGCAGCCGGGGCAGTCGAAGCCGTCGGGCTGGTTGGCCGACAGCAGGGTCTTCGCGCCCTTGACGGCGATGTCCTGCGCCAGCAGCGCCTTGCTCACGCTTTTCAACGCTCCCCAGCCGCCGGCCGGGCCCTTGTAGAACTCGATCTTCTTGTCGCTCACCGAAACGATCTTTCCCTGCGGCCAATGCGGGCGTGCATACCCGTGGCGGGCAGTGTGCCCGACTCGGCGATGTCCGCAAATATGTGATGCACCGCAACATCCCGTCGCGGCGGGCGACGCGGCACCTCGAGCGACGCCTGGGCGCGCCCGGCAGCCGGCGCCGGACTCAGAGCAGCCTGGCGGCGATCAGCTCGCTCTTGACGTAGGCGTAGTAGATGGGCGCGGCCACCAGGCCCGGGACGCCGAACATCGCCTCCATCGCCATCATCGCGATCAGCAGCTCCCAGATCTGCGACTTGATGCGCGTGCCGACGATGCGCGCGCCCAGGAAGTACTCCAGCTTGTGGATCACCACCAGGAACACGAGCGAGGCGACGGCCACCGCCGGCGAATGGGCCAGGCTGACGATCACCACGATGGTGTTGGACGTGAGGTTGCCGACGATGGGCAGCAGCCCGACGACGAAGGTGATCGCGACCATCGTCTTGGTCAGCGGCAGGTGCACGCCGAACAGCTGCAGGCCGACGATCAGGTACAGGCCGGTGAAGGTGGTGTTCAGCAGCGAGATCGACAGCTGCGACAGCGCGACGTTGCGGAACGCGTCGGCGAAGCGCTCGGCGCGCAGCGTCAGTTCGGCCGCGAGCGGCCCCGGCGTCGCGCGCGGGTCGACCTCGCGCAGCGACAGCACGGCGCCGATCACCATCGCGATGATGCTCTCGGCGAAGGTCAGCAGCGTGCGCGTGCCGATCATCTGCAGCTCGGCGACGTGCGAGCGCACCCACTCGAGCGCCTTCTGCTGCAGGTCGGGGATGTCGTCGGGCAGGTAGCCGGCCAGGAACGGCGGGATGCCGGCGCGCACGTGGTCGAGGATCTCGGACACCTTGGCCAGCAGGCGCGGCAGGTTCTGGATGTCGCTGCGGAAGAACGAGAGCAGGCCGAACAGCGCGCCCCCGATGGCGGCGATGACGAGGGCGGCGAACAGCACCACCACCAGCATCTTGGCCAGCCGGGTGTTGAACCAGCGCTGCACGAGCGGCGTGACCGACACCACCAGCTGGTACACGAGCAGGCCGACGAGCAGCGGCACCAGCAGGTGCAGCTGCAGCACGCCGACCAGCGCGAGCCCGGCGAGCACGTAGGAGGAGATTCGGATGGCCTGGTCGCGCGTGAGGGCGTTCATCGTGTCGTTTCAGATGGGGGCGGCGGGCCGGCGGATCAAGCCTTGGCCTTGCCGAGGTAGGTTTCGATGACGCGCGGGTCGGCGGCCAGCTGCGCCGCCGGGCCGGACAGCGCGATGGCGCCGGTCTCCAGCACGTAGGCGTGGTCGGCCACGGCCATCGCGGCGCGCGCGTTCTGCTCGATCAGCAGGATGGTGGCGCCGGTCTCGCGCAGCCGCTCGATGATGCGGAAGATCTCCTTGACCACCAGCGGCGCCAGGCCCAGGCTGGGCTCGTCGAGCATCAGCAGGCGCGGCCGGCCCATCAGCGCGCGGCCGATGGCCAGCATCTGGCGCTCGCCGCCCGACAGGGTGCCGGCCGCCTGCGCCTGGCGCTCGTGCAGGCGCGGGAACAGCGCGTAGATCTCGTCCAGCCGCGCGGCCTGCTCGGCGCGCGGCGCGCGGCGCTGGCGGTAGCCGCCGAGCAGCAGGTTGTCGGCCACCGGCATCGTGGCGAACAGGGCGCGCGTCTCGGGCACCAGCGCGATGCCGCGCTGCACGCGTTGCTCCAGCGACAGGCGCTGCACGGCTTGTCCGTCGAAGCGGACGTCGCCGCGCGCGGGCAGCACGCCCATCAGCGCATTCAGCAGCGTGCTCTTGCCGGCGCCGTTCGGCCCGACGACGGCCACGACGCTGCCGGCGGCGGCCTCGATGTCTATGCCGGACAGGACCTCGGCGCGGCCGTAGCCCGCGTGCAGGCCCGCGACCTTCAGCAGCGGCGTCGTCATCAGTGCTCCACCCCGAGGTAGGCGGCGCGCACGGCGGGATCCTCGCGCACCTGGTCGGGCGTGCCCTCGGTCAGCTTGGTGCCGAACTCGACCACCACGATGCGGTCGGTCAGCGTCATCACGAAGTCCATGTCGTGCTCCACCAGCAGCAGGCTCATGCCCTCGGCGCGCAGCTGCGACAGCACCTCGCCCAGCGCCTGCTTCTCCTTCAGGCGCAGGCCGGCGGCAGGCTCGTCGAGCAGCAGCAGCGCCGGGTCGGTGCACAGCGCGCGGGCGATCTCCATCAGGCGCTGCTGGCCGAGCGCGAGGTTGCCCGCGGGCTCGCTCGCCAGCGACGCCATGCCGATGCGATCGAGCTGCTTCCAGGCCTCGGCCAGCAGGCGGCGTTCCTCGCGGCGGTCCAGGCGCAGCATCGCGCGCAGCACGCCGGCGCCCGCGCGCCTGTGCGCGCCGAGCGCGACGTTCTCCAGCACACTCATGTCGGGGATCATGCGCACGTGCTGGAAGGTGCGCGACATGCCGCGCCGCGCGATCGCGCGCGAGCTGAGGCCGCTGACGCGCGCGCCGCGGAAATCGACCTGGCCCGAGGTCAGCGGCAGCACGCCCGTGATGAGGTTGAACAGCGTCGACTTGCCCGCGCCGTTGGGCCCGATCAGGCCGACGATCTCGCCGGCGCGGACGTCGAAGCCGACGTCGTTGACGGCCACCAGGCCGCCGAACTGCTTGCGCGCCTTCTGCACGGACAGCACCGTCTCGCCGCGCGCCGGCGGCGCGGCCCGGGGCAGCGGCTCGGCGCCGGCCCAGGCCGACGGGTCCAGCCTGCGCACGGGCAAGCGCCGCGTCACCAGCGACCACAGGCCCTGCGGCGTCACCTGCAGCACCAGGATCAGCACCATGCCGAACACGACCAGCTCCACCGGCCCGCTGGTGCCCAGCAGCGCGGGCAGCCAGTTCTGCAGCTGGTCCTCGGCGACCTTGACCGCCGCCGCGCCGACGAACGCGCCGCCGACCAGCCCGACGCCGCCCAGCACCGCCATGAACAGGTACTCGATGCCCATCTGCAGCCCGAACGGCGACGGGTTGACCGAGCGCTGGTAGTGCGCGAACAGCCAGCCGGACAGCGACGCGTAGATCGCCGCGATCACGAACGCCGTCACCTTGTAGCGCAGCGTGTCCACGCCCATCGCCTCGGCCATCAGCGTGCCGCCCTTGAGCGCGCGGATGGCGCGGCCGGGGCGCGAGTCCAGCAGGTGGCGCAGCGCCAGCGCGCCCAGCAGCGCGACGATCCAGATCAGCCCGTACGACGCGCGTCCGCTGCGCAGCTCGACGCCGCCCACGGCCACCGGCGGGATGCCCTGGATGCCGTCGAACTTGCCGAGGAAGTCGAGGTTGCCGACCAGGAAGAACAGCGCCAGCCCCCACGCGATGGTGGCCAGCGGCAGGTAGTGGCCCGACATGCGCAGCGTCACGCCGGCGACGACCAGCGCGACGACCAGCGTCAGCGCGAGCCCGCAGACAAGGCCCAGCCACGGCGAGACGCCGTGGGCCGTCGTGACATACGCGGTGGCGTAGGCCCCGAGGCCGACGAACGCTGCCTGGCCGAAGGACGTCAGCCCGGCCACGCCGGTCAGCAGCACCAGGCCCAGCACGACCGTCGTATACAGGCCGATGTAGTCCAGCTGCGTGATCCAGAACTCGGGCACCGGCAACAGCGGCAGCGCCAGCAGCGCGACGACGCCGGCGCCGGCGGCGATCTTGAGCGGAGAAAGCTTCGTCACGGTCGGCTCACTCGTCGTCATCGTGCCGGCGGTCGGCGAGCGAGCGCAGCAGCAGGATGGGGATGATCGCGGTGAACACGATCACGTCTTTGTACGCGCTGGCCCAGAACGAGCTGAACGAGTCCAGCAGGCCCACCAGCAGCGCGCCGCCCACGGCCAGCGGGTAGCTCGCCAGGCCGCCGAAGATCGCGGCGACGAAGCCTTTCAGGCCGATCAGGAAGCCGCCGTCGTAGATCATCGTGGTGCTCGGCCCGATCAGCAGGCCCGACAGTGCGCCGATGAAGGCCGCCATCGAGAACGCGCTGCGCCCGGCGTGCTCGGTCGACACGCCCATCAGCCGCGCGCCGAGCCGGTTGACGGCCGTGGCGCGCAAGGCCTTGCCGGCCAGCGTGCGGGCGAAGAACAGGTACAGCGCGCCCATCAGCAGCGCCGAGGCCAGCACCGTCACGATGGTCTGGCCGGAGATCGTCACCGCGCCGATGGCGAAACTCGCGTCCCAGAACGGTGGCGTGCGGTAGCCCTCGGCGCCGAAGAACACCAGGCCGAGGCCGACCAGCGTGAAATGCACGCCCACCGAGACGATCAGCAGCAGCAGCACCGACGCGTCGGCCAGCGGCTGGTAGGCCAGGCGGTAGACCAGCGGTCCCAGCGACGTGACGAGCACCAGCGTCAGCATGCCCTGGAGCAGCAGCGGCCACGCGTGACCGCTGGCGACGTAGGTGACCGCCGCGGCCGCGACGGGCAGGGCGCACAGCCGTCCGATCTCGAACGCGGTGGCCGACCAGGCCCGCTTCGCGCGCAGCCCATCCCAGGCCTCGCGCAGCACCGCGAGCGCGGCCAGCAGCAGCGCCAGCCACACGGTGCCGGGGACACGGCCCAGCTGCAGCATCGCCAGCGTCAGCGCGCTGTAGGCGACGAACTCGCCCTGCGGGATCAGGATCACGCGCGTCACCGCGAACACCAGCACGATGGCCATGCCCAGCAAGGCGTACACGGCGCCGTTGCCGATGCCGTCCAGCAGCAGCACGGCGGCGATCGTCGAATCCATCCGGTCCTTTCGGTTGTCGTCGCGCGCCCTCGACGGCGCGTTCGAATTCCCGAATTTACCTTGCCCGACCGTGGCGCCGGCCGCGGCCGCCGCTCAGTCGTCGAGCAGCCCGCGCTGCCACAGCGCGGCGGCCTGGTCGAACGGGTTCGCGCCGCCATCGAAGGCGGCGGGCCGGTGCGCCAGCGCCAGCCAGTGGCGCGTGTCGTGGAAGCCGCGCGGCGTCTCGTCGGAGCGTGCGGCGTCGAACCAGGCCAGCACCGGCGCGAACTGGTCGGCGTGGTGGGCGTGCGTCCAGGCCAGGCCCACGAGGTCGGCGTAGGCCTCCTCGCGGCGGGTGACGCGCATCTCGCGCGCCATCGCCTGCAGTTCGGCGGTGGGCTGGCGCGACTCGATGGCGTCGGGCTCGTCGGCCAGGCCGGCGGGCAGGCGGTCGAAGGTGCCGCTGCGGTGGCGCTGGCAGTGGCCGATCTCGTGCGCCGTCATGGCCTCGATCGTGGCCTGCAGCAGCGGGGCGGGGATGGCCTCCAGCGTGGCTTGCGCGGCGGGGTTGCCGCGCATCGCGAACACCAGCTTGCAGCGGCCGTCCTCGTAGCCCATCGCGATGGGCGCGGCGCCGGGCTGCGCCTGCGGGAGCACGACGATGTCGATCGGCAGGCCCTGCTTGAGCGCCCAGGACAGCGGCGGGGTGGCGCCGTCCAGCCAGCGCTGCTCGGTCGGGGTCAGGTCGGCGGCGAGGGCGGCGTGCCCGCAGGCGAGCAGGGCGGCGATCGCGCTGATCGCGGGGATTCGCGAGGCCACGACAGCTCCTCGGTCAGGGATGCGGCGACTACTTCTGGCGCGCCTGGCGGCACGACGCCATCGTGCGCTCCAGCACCGAGCGCGCCCTGTGGGCGACCGCGTTGGGCTGCAGCAGGTGGCCGGTCTCCTCGAAGAAGCGGTTGGACAGCGCATGCACGACCTGCGGGTGGGCGCCGCCCTGGCGTTCCAGCAGCGACGGGGTCGCGGCCTCTTCCAGCGCCTTGCGCAGCATCTTGGCGTGCACGCGGTAGCGCAGCGCGTTCATGGGGACGCGACCCACCTCCATGGCTTGCAGTTCGCCCGCGAGGTGTTCGATGAAGAGCTGTTTCGAGTCCATGACGAAAGCATGACACCCGGCACGGCGGTCGATGATCCGAACACCGGCCGCAAACGTGCGTTTTTCCCGCCTGGATCGGGAAATCTGGCGCCCAAGGCAGCGTTGGGCGGCCTCGGGTGAGACAGCCGGTTACACCGCTTGCGGACGGAGAAACCTGGGCGCGCGATCAGCGCGCCGCCGGCGCCGGCGGGACGTCCTCGGGCTCGCGCAGCGAACCGCAGCGGCGCGCGTAGACCCGCGTGAACTCGGCCCCGAGCAGGAAGATCTGCGCCGACCAGTACACCCACACGACCATCGCCACCAGCGAGGCCGCGGCCCCGAACGTCGACGCGACCGCGCTGCGCCCGATGTACAGCCCTATCGCCATCTTGCCGACCGTGAACAGCAGCGACGTCACCACCGCGCCGATCCACACGTCGCGCCACTCGACGCGCACCCGCGGCATCAGCTTGTAGATCATCGCGAACGCGACGGTGATGAAGACCAGGCTGAGGACGAAGTCGACCGCCGACGCGAAGCCGCCGAGGTCGACGTAGCGCCCGAACCAGCGCTGCACCGTGGCCAGCGCCGCGCTCGCCAGCAGCGACACCATCAGCAGGAAGCCGATGCCCATGATCATGCCCAGCGAGGTCAGCCGCGAGTGGAGCCACTTCGCGACGCCGCTCTCGTCGCGCCGCGGCGCGCGCCAGATGCGGTCGAGCGCGTTCTGCAGCTCGCCGATCACGGTGGTCGCGCCGACCACCAGCGCGCACAGCCCGAACAGCGTCGCGAGGATGCCCGCCCGCGGCTGGTTGACGCTGGCCAGCAGCGACTGCACCGCGCGGGCGCCGTCGACGCCCATCAGGTCCTGCAGCTGGTCGATGATCTCGCCGCGTGCGGCGCGCTCGCCGAAGAACAGGCCGGCCACGGAGATCACGATCAGCAGCAGCGGCGCGATCGAGAACATCGTGTAGTAGGCCAGCGCCGCGCCCATGCTGGCGGCGTAGTCGTCGCTCCATGCCGCCAGCGTCTCGCGCGCGAGCGACCAGGCGGTGGCGGGCTTCATCACGCTGGCGGACCTCCGGTGTTCGGAACGACAGCGCCCGCACGAGGCGGGCGCGGGGCACGGCAGGCGGGCGACGCGCCCGCGCCACGATCAGGACGAGGCCGCCGCGCGCGCCTGGTCGCGCAGGCTGCGCACCTGCGCGTGGTTGCGCTTGACGCCCTCGTACTGGCGCTCGATCAGCAGGCGGATGTTATCCGGCAACGCCTGGTCGAGCGCGTCGCGGTAGCGCTGCAGCGCCGAGTCCTCGCCGCGCTCGCAGGCCTCCAGCAGCGACTTGTCGCTGTGGCCGGACAGCGTGCCCAGCAGCGCCATCCAGCCGCGCTGCAGCGCGCCGCTGGCGCTGCCGCCGGTCTCCGGGTCGCCGCCGAGCTGCAGCACCTGGGCGCGCAGGTCGGCGCAGGCCTGGCGGCATTCGTTGGCGCGGGTGGCGAACAGGGTCTTCAGCTCCGCCGAGTGCACGTGCTCGGCGACGTTGCGGAAGCCGCGCTCGCCGTCGTTGCAGGTCTCGATGAGTGTGTTCAGGACGTCGATGATGTCTTGGTTGTCCATGGGGAAGGCCTTTCGAGTTGCCGGGATGCGGCCTTGGGGCGGCAGGGCATGTGCCCATCGCGCCGGCCGCGACGCTGGCACGGGCGTTGCCCGCCCAAGCCATCCACCGGCCGCCCAGATGAACCCGTCCACGCGCGCACTTGCCCACGGCGCCATCGCCGCGGCCGGGTTCGCGCTCGCGTCCGCCGCCTGCGGCCAGGACGCGCGGGCCGGCCGGAGCTTCCTCGACCTGTCCGTCGGCAAATCCACCTACGGCACCTCGTGCGGCGACGTGGCCGGGCTGACCTGCTCGCGCGGTACGACCTCGTACAGCCTGACGGCCGGCAACATGGTCACGGACAACGTGGGCGTCGAGCTCACCGCGATGAACCTCGGCCGGGCCGACCGCGCCGGCGGCAGCGTGATCGCGCGCGGCCTCAATCTCAGCGCCGTCGGCCGGCTGCCGCTGGGCGAGCACTTCGCCCTGGAGGGCAAGGCCGGCCCGACCTGGGGCATGACCAAGGTGAGCGTCCCCGGCGGCGCCGGCCTGGACAGCGGGCGCGCGACCGGCATCGGGCTGGGCTACGGCGTCGCGCTCGACGCGGACTTCGCGCGCGGCCTGCGCGGCTCGGTGGGCTGGGAGCAGCACGACTTCCGGTTCGCGGGCCAGGGGCGCTCGGCGGTCCAGAACGTCACGCTGTCGCTCGGCTGGCTGTTCTGACGCCACGGCAAGGCGGGCCGCCGCGGGGCCTCCTGGGCGCTATCCGCGCTTGCGGCAAATTTGGGGCCCGGGCCGTCTTCATCCGGTTGCAACTGAGAGGAATATTCGGATCCGCGGAGCAATTTGCCGACGAAGGGCCCGTCGCGTCGGCAGGAAGCGACGTAATCCGGCGATCGGCGAGGGTCAGGCGGGGCGATGCTGCGGGTTTACCCTCGGCGATGATTTCTGGCACGGCCGTTGCAGTCCTTCGGGCATGAACGCGAATCCGGCAAGTCTTGCCGGGCGCGCGGGCCTAGATCAGGAGGAACCAATGGGTTCGATGGACTTCCGCACCGAACAGCGCCAGACACAGACGTTGTCCCCCCGCCTGCAGCACGCCGTGCGGCTGCTGCAGCTCTCGTCGCTCGAATTCGCGCAGCAGGTGCACGACGCCCTGGGCAAGAACCCGTTCCTGGAAGAGGATCTCGCCGACGAGGCGGGCGACGACGCCGCCTCGCCCGAGCAGGCCGCCGATGCGCAGGAAGCCCGCGAGGCGCAGGAGGCCGCCGCCGGGGCGATGGCCACGCCCGAAGGCGAGGGCCCCGGCGAGGGCGACCGCGACATGTGGCAGGCCGACGGCCTGGGCTCGGGCAAGCGCGCCGACGACGACGAGACGAGCGCGCTCGACATGATGGCCGTGCCCACCTCGCTGGCCGCGCACCTGCACGGCCAGCTCGCGGTGCTGCCGCTGACGCTGCGCGACCTCGTGCTGGCCAAGGTGATCGTCGAGTCGCTGGACGACGACGGCTACCTGCGCACCGACCTGCAGGAGATGATCGCCGTCGCCGACCTCGACCCGCCGGCCACGCCGGAGGAGATGCAGATCGCGCTCAAGCGCGTGCAGGCGCTGGAGCCGGCCGGCGTCGCGGCGCGCAGCGTCTCGGAATGCCTGCTGGCGCAGCTGTCCAAGATCGAGGACGAGGACGCGCGCGAGATCGCCCGCCACATCATCGGCGAGCACCTGAACTGCCTGGCGGCCAAGGACGTTGCCACGATGGCGCGCGCGCTGGGCCGCACCCCGGCCGGGATCGAGGCCGTGTGCGACCGCATCCGCCGGCTCGACCCGCGCCCGGGCTGGCGCTTCGGCTCGACGCAGCTGCAGTACGTGATCCCCGACGTGATCGTGCGCAAGGTGCGCGGCCAGTGGAACGTGCAGCTCAACCCCGCGATCATCCCCAAGGTGCGCCTGAACCAGGTCTACGCCGAGCTGTTCCAGCGCCATCGCCGCACGCAGAACGCCGAGATGGCCACGCACCTGCAGGAGGCCAAGTGGACGATGCGCAACGTCGAGCAGCGCTTCTCCACCATCCTGAGCGTGGCCGAGGCCATCGTCGCGCGCCAGAAGCACTTCCTGGAGTTCGGCGCGATGGCGATGAAGCCGCTGGGCCTGCGCGAGATCGCCGACGAGCTCGGGCTCCACGAGTCCACCGTCTCGCGCGTGACGAACAACAAGTACATGGCCACGCCGATCGGCGTGTTCGAGCTCAAGTACTTCTTCTCGCGCGCGATGACCACCGCCAGCGGCGGCGCGTGCTCGGGCACGGCCATCCGCGGGCTGATCAAGGACATCATCGAGGCCGAGGCGCCCACGGCGCCGCTGTCCGACGCCGAGATCGCGCGCCAGCTCGCCACCCAGGGCCTGCAGGTGGCGCGCCGCACGGTGACCAAGTACCGCCAGCTGCTCAAGATCGAGGCCGTCGAGCGCCGGCGCCGCCACGCGCCGTCGTGATCGCCCCACACCGGGCCGGAAGGCCGGGCCGTACAGTCGAGGCTCCGCGAGAGGAGGCGTGACGGATGTCCTCGATAGCCGATGAACTGCAGCGCGCGCAGGCCGCCCTGGCCGAGGCCCGGGCGGCGCTGGCGTCGGCGCGCGCCGAGCGCGACGCCGCCATCGTCGACGCGCAGGCGGCGCAACGCCAGCGCCACGCGTTCCTGGCCGGACTCGCGCACGACCTGCGCAATCCGCTGGCGCCGCTGTCCAACGGCATCGAGCTGCTGCGCCTGACCGACGACGATCCCGCCGGCCGGCTGCGCACGCGCGGCATCATGGAGCGCCAGCTGGGCCATCTGCTGCGCATCGCGGACGAGCTGTCCGACCTCGCGCGGCTGTCGGGCGTCCAGCCGACGCTGCAGCACGGGGCGTTCGACATCGCCGACGTCCTGCGCGACGTCGCCGAGCGCCTGGGCCCGACGCTGCAGCCGCTGGAGATGACGCTGGACCTGCAGGCCGCGCCAGCCGCGCTGCCGCGGCTGCGTGGCGACGCCCAGCGCTTGGGCCAGGCGATCGGCCATCTCGTCGACGACGTGGCGCGGCACGCGGAGCGCGGTAGCACGATCCGCGTCGCGGCGAGCGCCGAGGGCACGGCGCTGGTCGCGCTCTCGGTAGCCACCGTCGCCGACCTGGCCGAACCGGCACGGCCGCTGGAGGAGGTGGACGTCGTGGCGCTCGGCCTGGGCGTCGCGCTCGCGTCGCAGCTCGCAGCCCTGCACGGCGGCGGCCTGCGCGGACAGCGGCCCGCGGGCGCGCGGCGCGTGCGCTTCACGCTGAGCCTGCCGGCCGACGCCGCAGCGCCGGACGCGGCCTGAGCCGCGCCGTCCCTGGGCATGGGCGTTGCCGCCTCCCGGGCGAGGGCGCCTCGCCCCGAGGCGCCGACCGGACAGGAGAGCCGTCATGCCCCGAGGCCCATGGAGCGCGAAGCGCGAGCGCCAGTACACCG
>DASQCX010000857.1:0-6680 GCA_035634455.1 Burkholderiaceae bacterium | reverse complement strand
GCCTCCGGCGTGCGCCTGGAGATCGACCAGGTGGTGGGGAACTAGCACCATGCCGCGACACGCCTGCCATCGGATCGGGGAGCCCCGGCGATGACCTATGCGCTGCTCATCGTCGCCTTCGTGCTGTTTCTCTGGTACCGCCATGCGGCCAAGCGCCGGAAGAAGGAAGCGGCCCATCTGGCCGAGCTGGACGAGGCCGTCGCCAAGGGCATGACCGAGCCGCCCTCGCTGCATCCCGTCATCGACCCGACACGCTGCATCGGCTCCAGCTCCTGCGTGCGCGTCTGCCCGGAGGAGGCGCTGGGCATCATCAACGGCAAGGCGGTGCTGACGAACGCCTCGGCCTGCATCGGACACGGCGCCTGCCTCGCCGCCTGCCCCGTCGACGCCATCAAGCTGGTGTTCGGCACCGAGAAGCGCGGGATCGACATCCCCAACGTCAAGCCCGACTTCGAGACGAACGTGCCCGGCATCTTCATCGCGGGCGAGTTGGGCGGCATGGGCCTGATCCGCAAGGCCGCGGAACAGGGGCGCCAGGCGGTCGAGACGATCCGCAGCCGCAAGGCGTCGGGCGACGCCGAATTCGACGTGGTGATCGTCGGCAGCGGGCCCGCGGGCATCTCGGCGGGGCTGGCGGCGATCCAGCACGGCCTGCGCTACAAGCTCATCGAACAGGAGGATTCGCTGGGCGGGACGGTCTACCACTATCCGCGCAACAAGATTGCCATGACCGCGCCCGTCAAGCTGGCGCTCGTCGGCACGGTGCGCATGGGCGAGATCCAGAAGGAGGTCCTCCTGGAGTTCTGGCATGGCGTCGTCGAGAAGACCGGACTGCAGATCTCGCTGCGCCAACGCATGGACAACATCGTCGTGCGGCCGGACGGCACGTTCGCCGTGCACACCAACGCGGGCGTCTACACGACGCGCTCGGTGCTGCTGGCCATCGGCCGGCGCGGCTCGCCGCGCAAGCTCGACGTCCCCGGGGAGGACTCGCCCAAGGTCGTCTACCGGCTGGTCGACGCGGAGCAGTACGCCGGCCAGTCGGTGATCGTGGTCGGCGGGGGCGACAGCGCGCTGGAGGCGGCGATCGCGCTGTCGGAGCAGCCCGGCACGACCGTCATCCTGTCCTATCGCAGCAAGGCGTTCGGGCGCGTCAAGGCGAAGAACCGCGAGCGTCTCGAGGCGCAGCAGCAGGCGGGCCGCATCGAGGTGCTGCTCGAGTCGCGCGTGCTGTCCATCGAGCACGACACCGTGGCGCTCGAGCACGGCGGCCAGGTCCGCAAGCTGCACAACGACGCGATGATCATCTGCGCCGGCGGCGTGCTGCCCACCGCGCTGCTGCAGACCATCGGGATCCTGTTCGAGACCAAGTTCGGTTCTCGTTGATCCGCCGCCGCGCGCACGTCACGGGACGCGGGCGCCGGCCGATTCTTCGGGAAGCGCCCCACGCTCGCAGAGGAGGTCACCCACTGGCGCGGACACCTGCCCGACCGGAGAATTTCCCGGTCAGGGCAGAGGTGAGCGATGCAGTGGATCCAGTTCGACACCGAGGTGACGCGACTCGTCGAAGCCGCGCAGCGTGAATACTCGGACGAACTGAAGTGCGCCGGCTTGAGCCAGCCGATCGAAGGCTGGGTGGAGCGCAATGCCCCCCGCGGCAAGCGCGAATGGAACGTGACCGCGGGTTTCGTCCAGTACCTCGCCGAACGCGCGGTGCCGTTCGCCGTGCTCTGACGGCGAGCCGCTGGACGAAGACCCGTGCGAGGAGTTCCCCGCTGCACGGATCATTCACGCTGACGTCGCCAGCTCGGCCGCCGCGGATCCCGGGAGAAGCGCTATGCCACCAGCCTGGGATGCGGCGCCTCGAGCTGGGGCCAGGTCTCCTGGAGCACGCGAGCCAGAATGCGTCCCTCCAGTTCCGCAAAGGCGGCCGCGCCGTGCGCGCGCGGGCGCGCGAGCGGGATCGGCTCGTCCAGCGTGGCGCGGCCATCCTCGACCAGGAGCACCCGGTCAGCCAGCGCCACGGCCTCGGCCACGTCGTGCGTGACCAGGACGGCCGTGAAGCGCAGCTCCCGCCACACCGATTCGATGAGACGCTGCATCTCGATGCGCGTCAGCGCGTCCAGGGCGCCGAGCGGCTCGTCCAGCAGCAGAAGCCGTGGCCGGTGCACCAACGCGCGGGCCAGCGCCACGCGTTGTCGCTGTCCGCCCGAGAGCACCGAGGGCCAGTCGTTCGCGCGGTCGGCCAGGCCCACGTGCGCGAGCGCGTCACGCGCGCGGGCGGGCGCATCCGCGGCGTCCAGGCCCAGTTGAACGTTCTGGATCACCGTGCGCCACGGCAGCAGGCGCGGCTCCTGGAACATCATGCGCACGTCGTCGCGTCGTGCGGCGGCGGGCGCCCCGCCCAGCAGCAGCTGGCCCGAGGTAGGCGACTCCAGGCCCGCGAGCAGGCGCAGCAGCGTGCTCTTGCCGCAGCCGCTGCGGCCCACGATGGCGACGAACTCGCCGGGCGCGACGCCGATGCCGATGCCGTCCAGCACCGTGCGCGCGCCGAACTGCTTGCGCAAGCCTTCGAGGCGCAGCGCGAGGCCGGCGGCGGGCGGTGCGGTCCAGTCACGTTGCATGGGAGTGTCTCCAGGGAGGTCAGGCGGGGATTCCGAGGTAGGCCGGGTTCCAGCGCAGGAAGCGGCGCTCGAGGCCGCGGGCCACGAGATCCGCCAGCTTGCCGAGCAGCGCGTACAGCAGCACGCCCACCAGCACGACGTCGGTCTGCAGGAACTCGCGCGCGTTCATGGTCATGTAGCCGATGCCCGATTGCGCGGAGATCGTCTCGGCGACGATCAGCAGCACCCACATCAGGCCGAGCGAGAAGCGCAGGCCGACCAGGATGGACGGCAGCGCGCCCGGCAGGATCACCTCGCGGTACAGCGGCCAGCCCTGCAGGCCGTAGCTGCGCGCCATCTCGATCAGGCCGGCGTCGACCGCGCGGATGCCGTGGTAGGTATTGAGGTAGATCGGGAAGAACACGCCGATCGCCACGAGGAACAGCTTGGCCGCCTCGTCGATGCCGAACCACAGGATCACGAGCGGGATGAGCGCCAGCGCGGGGACGTTGCGGATCATCTGCAGCGTGGTGTCCAGCAAGGTCTCGGCGCTGCGGAAGGTGCCGGTCAGCAGGCCCAGCACCAGGCCGAGGCCGCCGCCGATCGCCAGGCCGCCCAGCGCGCGCCCGGTGCTGATCGCGACGTCGTGCAGCAGCGAGCCCGAGGCCAGCAGGCTCCAGAACGCGGTGGCCACCGCCAGCGGCTCGGGCAGGATGCGCACCGACAGCCAGCCGCTGCGCGACGACGCCTCCCACGCCAGCAGGATGGCCAGCGGGACGATCCACGGCGCGATCGCGCGCCAGGTGAGGGACGGTGCGCGCATCGCGGGCCTCAGCTGGCGGCCCGGACCAGGGCGGCCTTCGGGCGGATGTCGTTCGCGACGATCTCGCCGAACGGGCCAGTCAGCGTCGGCTGGACCAGCTTCTGGCGCGTGGCCAGCGGCAGCAGCGGGAACACCAGCTCGGCGAAGCGATAGGCCTCTTCCAGGTGCGGGTAGCCCGAGAGGATGAAGTAGTCCATGCCCAGATCGGCGTACTCCTGGATACGGGCCGCGACCTGCTCCGGATTGCCGACGAGCGCCGTGCCCGCGCCGCCCCGCACGAGGCCGACGCCGGCCCACAGGTTGGGCGCGACCTCCAGCCCCGCGCGCGGGTTGGCCTTGTCGAACTTGCCGCCGTGCAGCGCGGCCATGCGACGCTGGCCGACCGAGTCCATCGCGGCGAACTTCTTCTGCGCGGCCGCGACGATGTCGTCGTCCAGGTGCGAGATCAGCTTGCCCGCGGCGGCCCAGGCCTCCTCCTCGGTCTCGCGCACGATGACGTGCAGGCGGATGCCGAACTCCAGCTTGCGGCCCAGGCGTTCGGCGCGGCCGCCCACGTCGCGCACCTTCTCGGCGACGGCGGCGGGCGGCTCGCCCCAGGTCAGGTAGGTGTCGCACTGCGACGCCGCCAGATCGTGCGCGGGGCCCGACGAGCCGCCGAAGAACAGCGGCGGATACGGCTGCGTGACGGGCGGGTAGATCACCTTGGCGCCCTGGACCTTCAGGTGCTTGCCGTCGAAGTCGATGGCCTCGTTCGTGTGGCTGGCCCGCAGCACGCCGCGCCAGATCGACACGAACTCCGTCGACAGCTCGTAGCGTTCCTCGTGGCTCAGGTGCAGGCCGTCGCCGGCGAGCTCGTCGGGATCGCCGCCCGTCACGAGGTTGACCAGCACGCGGCCGCCCGACAGGCGGTCCAGGGTGGCGGCCATGCGCGCCGTCTGCACCGGCTGGATGATGCCCGGGCGCAGCGCGACGAGGAACTTCAGCCGCTTCGTGACGTCGACCAGGCTGGCCGCGACCATCCACGAGTCCTCGCAGGAGCGGCCCGTGGGCAGCAGCACGCCTTCGTAGCCGAGCGTGTCGGCGGCCACGGCCACCTGCTTGAAATAGTCGAGGTCGGTCTGCCGCGCGCCCTGGGAGGTGCCGAGGTAGCGCGAGTCGCCGTGCGTGGGGATGAACCAGAGGATCTTCATGACGAGGTTCTTTCGGACGGAGGTTCAGGCGAAGGACGCGCCGGGCTGCCACACGGCGTCGGCGACCTTCAGCGGCCTGGGGATGAGGCCGACGCGGCTGAACGCGTCGGCGACGCGTTGCTGGTCGGCGATGTCGGACGGTTTGAGCACCGTCACCGGCCCGGAGGTGCGCCGCTGCAGGAAGCGGATCGTCCCGGCCAGCGGCACGCCGGTGGCTTCGGACAGGAACTTCGCGGTCTGCGGCAGGTTCGCCTTGCCCAGCGCGTCGGCCTGCGACAGCGCGGCGAACAGGCCCTTGACGATAGTCGGCTGGCGCGTGAGCTCGCGCGAGCCGAGATAGAAGCTGTTGTTGCTGGACAGCCCCTGGCCCGTCGCGAGCACGCGGGCGCGACCGTCGATCTCGGCGGCGGCGTAGTACGGGTCCCAGATGCCCCAGGCGTCGAGCGCGCCCTTCTCGAACGCGGCGCGCGCGTCGGACGGCGCCAGGTACAGCGGCGTGATGTCCGACCACTGCAGACCCCCCTTGTCCAGCGCGCGCAGCACGAGGTAGTGAGCGCTGGAACCTTTCTGGAAGCCGATGCGCTTGCCCCTGAGGTCGGCGAGCGCGCGGATCGGCGAATCGGCCGGCACCAGGATGGCCGAGCTCGCGGGCTTGGGCGGTTCGAGGCCGACATACCAGATGTCCTTGCCGGCCGCCTGCGCGAACACGGGGGGCGTGTCGCCGGTGAAGCCGAAGTCGAGGCTGCCCACGGCCAGGGCCTCCAGGATCTGCGGACCGGCCGGGAACTCGACCCACTTCACCGCGACGCCGGGAAGCGTCGCATCGAGCAACCTGCGCTCGCGCGCGACCATCAGGTTGACCGAGGACTTCTGGTAGCCGATGCGCAGCTCCGACGTCGCCGCGAAGGTGCGCGTGGCCGGCAGTCCCGCGCTGCCAGCGGCCAGCAGCGCGATCGCCTGGCGGCGGTCGAGGCGTGTCTTCACGTCGTGCCTCACTTGCCCGCGATTGTCGCGGCGCCGCTGGTCGGCAGCGCATCCGCGATGCGCACGGCCTTGGGGATCAGCTTCAGGTCGAAGAACGTGTCGGCGATCTTCTGCTGCTGCTCGGCCACGGCGGGGGTGAGGGGCGCGACGCCATAGCGGTAGCGCTTCAGGCTGGTCTCCACCACGGCGACGTCCAGACCCTGCAGCGGGGCGATCAACGCCGCGGCGCGCGGCACGTCGGCCTGCACGAAGCGCGCAGCGTCATCCGTGTTGGCGAACAGCGCGCGGATCACCTGCGGGTTCGCCTGCGCGAAGTCGGTCTGCGCCAGGTAGAAGCTGAAGCTGTTGACCAGGCCGGTGCCGTCCGCGAGCTGGCGGGCGCCGAGCTGGTGCTCCGCGGCGGCCAGGAACGGATCCCAGATGACCCAGGCGTCGACCGCACCCTTCTCGAACGCGGCGCGCGCATCGGCGGGCGGCAGGAAGACGGGCGTGACGTCCGAATACTTCAGGCCGTTCTTCTCCAGCAGCTTGACGAGCAGGTAGTGCACGTTGGAGCCCTTGTTCAGCGCGATGCGCTTGCCCTTGAGCTCGGCCACCGACTTCAGCGGCGAGCCCTTGGGCACGACGAGGGCCTCGGTCGCCGGCGCGGCCGGGTCGTTGCCCACATAGACGAAGCGTGCTCCGGCGGCCTGCGCGAAGATGGGCGGCGCCTCGCCGACGTAGCCGACGTCGACGGCGCCCACGTTCAGGCCTTCGAGCAGCTGCGGCCCGGCCGGGAACTCGACCCACTTGACCGCGACGCCCTGCGGCGCCAGCCGTTTCTCCAGCGTGCCCTGCGCCTTCTGCAGCACCAGCAGGCTGGCCGACTTCTGGAAGCCGATGCGCAGTTCCCTGGCGGGTTCGGCCTGCGACGAAGTGGGGGCCGACGCGAGGCCGAGGGCGGTCGCCGCGAGCACGACAAAGGCGGCCGCGCGGCCGAACCAGGCGCGGCGGGCGCGCCCTGGGGCGATGAGCGAGAGAACAGTCATGGGAGATCCTCCGTAAGTTGTCGTTCGAGATGGGCGACGGGTCAGGCCACGA
>DASQCX010000856.1:0-5979 GCA_035634455.1 Burkholderiaceae bacterium | reverse complement strand
GGCGCGCGCGTCCAGCCAGCTGGCGAGCGCGGCCACCAGCGAGCCGGCGTACAGCAGGCCGGTGGGCGAGGGAGCGAAACGGCCGATGTAGTTCATCGCGGCTTCCGGCGGGGGCGCGCCGCGCCGAGCGCGTCGTTCACGGGGCGATGCTCCGCGCTGCGCGGCTCCTTCGCCCCTCGGAGCGGACGGGGCGTGCTCATCACTGCGCCGGCGGACACGGCCCGCCGCGCAGCAGCAGCGCCGAGCGCGTCGTCGGGCTTTCGAGCTGCTGCAGCCACCACTGCAGCGCCAGCCCCTGCGGCGCCTTCTGCGGCTGCGGCGCCGCGGCGCTGCGCCAGCCGTACGACAGCGGCGCCACCATGCGCTGGCGCGCCACCTGCTTGACGACGAGCCGCCCCGCGGCCACGTGCTCACGCACCAGCAGCTCGGGCAGGAAGCCGGCGCCCAGGCCCATCATCTGCGCCTCCAGCTTGGCCTGCATGCTGCTGACGGTCAGCACGTCCTGCCCCGGCTGCAGGTTGACGGTGAGCGGCGACATGCGCTGCGCCGAGTCGGCGACGGCCACGCCGCGATGCTGCTTCATCACCGCGTCGGTGAGCGGCTCCTGCGCGCCGGCGAGCGGATGGTGCGGCGCGACCACGTAGACGAAGGGCGCGTCGCCCAGCGGCCGGATCTCGATGCCGGCGGGGGCCAGCGTGTCGGCGGGCAGGCCGATGGCCAGGTCGGCCGAGCCCAGCATCAGCGCCTCCACGGTGCCGGCCAGCACCTCCGTGCGCAGCCGCAGCCGCGTGCCGGGGCCGGCGCCGTCGTGCAGCTCGGGCGGGCGCAGCGCGTAGAACGCCTCGCACAGCTCGAACAGCGTCTGGCGCGAGACGACCGCATCGGCGGCGATGGTCAGCTGCGTCTCCCAGCCGGTGGAGACGCGATGCACGCGGTTGGCGACGGCGTCCATCTCGGCCAGCAGGCGGCGGCCCTCGTTGAGCAGCTCGGTGCCGGCGGCCGTGAGCCGCGCCTGGCGCGAGCTGCGGTCGAACAGCAACACGTCGAGCGCGTCCTCCAGCTGGCGCACGCTGTAGGTGAGGGCGGACGGCACCTTGCCGAGCTCGCGCGCCGCGGCCGCGAAGCTGCCGGTGCGGGCGATGGTGTCCATCATCGTGAGCGCCTCGGGGGTGAGGGCGAAGCGGCGGTCGATGCTCATGCGGGTTCCGATGCGGCTGCCGTGGCGGGAACGGCGGTGGAGGACGAGTCGAGGCCGAGGAAGGCGCGCACGGGGGCAACGCTCTGCTGCGCATCCTCTTCCTGCGGCACGTGGCCCAGGCCGGGGAAGATCACGAGCTGGCTGGCGGCGATGTCCGCGTGGAAGCGCTGCGCGTTGACGGGCGGCACCAGGCGATCCTTCGCGCCCCACAGGATCAGCGTCGGCAGCTTGAGCGTCCCGATGCGCTCGGGCGCGAGGTCGCTGGCGATCACCTCCATGCGCAGGTCGAGCGCGCGGCGGTTGCCCTCGCGCGTCATCATCTCGAAGTAGCGGTCGACCAGCGCGCCGGTGACTCGCGACGGGTCGCCGTAGACGTCGCGCACGCTGTCCTCGACCACCGAGCGCGGCGTCAGGAACTCGCCGATCCGGTTCAGCCCCGGCACGCGCGCCAGCTGGAAGCCGACCGGGACGTGCTCGGGCACGAACGCGTAGCCGGTGGCGTCGACGAGGATCAGCCGGTCCACCCGCGACGGCGCCATCGCCGCCACGCGCCACGCCACCTCGCCGCCCAGCGAGTTGCCGCCGATCGCGAAGCGCTGGACGTGCAGCGCGGCCAGGAAGTCGAGCGTGAAGCGGGCGAGGTTGTCGGCACGGTAGTCGTCGCGCGGGTACTGGCCGCCGAACGGGCCGGTGAGGCCGAAGCCGGGCAGGTCGAAGGTGATGACGCGCTTGCGGGCGCGCAGGTCGCCCACCCAGCCCTGCCAGGTGTGCAGGCTGGACGCGGTGCCGTGGATCAGCACCAGCGGCACGGGATCGTTCCTCGGGCCCTCGTCGCGGAAATGCACGAACTGGCCCTTCACGTACATGAAGTCCGACGGCGGCGGCGCCCAGCGCGTGACCAGGCTGTCGACGCTGCGGTCGGGCGCGTGCGTGAGCGTGACGGCCAGCGCCGTGAGCATCAGCAGCACGCCGAAGGCGCGGACGAGCGCCTGCATGTCAGCGCGGCTCCGCGACGGCACGCTGGTCGTCGCTGCGTTCGCATGGCGGCGGATCGCCCGGCTCCAGGCCGGCGTCGACGGTGCGGCGCTCGTCGAACACGAAGCACTCCCCGCGCCAGCCCGGCGCCGCGCCGCCGGTGGCCGCGAAGTAGCCGAGGATGCCGCCCTCGAGCTGCAGCACGTCCGGCAGGCCGCGCTCGCGCATGTACAGGGCGGCCTTCTCGCAGCGGATGCCGCCGGTGCAGAAGCTGACCACCGTCTTGCCCGCCAGCTCGGCGCGGTGGGCGTCGAAGGCGGCGGGGAAGTCGCTGAACTTCTCGATCCGCCAGTCGTGCGTGCCCGCGAAGGTGCCGGCGTCGACCTCGAAGGCGTTGCGGGTGTCGAGCATGGCGACTTCGCGGCCGTCGTCGTCGCGCCCCTGCGCCAGCCAGCGCGCGAGCGTGGCGGGATCGACCGATGCGGCGCGGCCGTCCTGGGGCTTGATCGTCGGGTGGTTCATGCGGATCAGCTCGTTCTTGACCTTCACCTTCAGGCGCCTGAACGGCATCGCGTCGCTGAAGCTGTCCTTGGTGGGCAGGCCGGCGAACGGCGCCTCGGCGCGCAGCGACCCGGCGACCCAGCCGCGCAGCGCGGACTCCTCGCCGGCCATGAACAGGTTGATGCCCTCGTGGGCGAGCAGCAGCGTGCCCTTGAGGCCGGCCGCGGCGGCGCTGGCCTCGAGGCGGTCGCGCAGGGCGGGCAGGCCGTCGAGCTCGACGAAGCGGTAGGTGGAGATGTTCAGGAACGGCATGGCAGGCGGGACCCGCTCGGTGCGCGGGAGGCGTATTTTCACCTGCGTCCATCATGCGCGCCGGGGGCGGGTTTCCTAGCACGGATTCCGGGCCGAAAAGTGCGCATTCCGCGCGGGGCGGCCGCAGCCCGGCTCCCTACAATCGCCGCATGGCTTTCGTTCACCTGCGCACCCACACCGAGTTCTCCGTCGTCGACGGCACGCTTCGCATCGACGACGTTGCCGCGGCGGCCAAGGGCGACGGGCAGGTGGCGCTGGGCATCACCGACCTGTCCAACCTGTTCGGCGCGGTGAAGTTCTACAAGGCCTGCCGCGGCAAGGGCGTCAAGCCGGTGGTCGGCGTCGACGTGTGGATGGACCCGCTGCCCGACGCCGCCGATCGCGTGCCCACGCGGCTGGCGCTGCTGGTACAGAGCCGCCAGGGCTATCTCAACCTGTGCGAACTGCTGGGCCGCAGCTGGACAAAGAACGTGCAGCGCGCGCAGGCCTGGGTGCGCTGGGACTGGCTGCAGGAGCTGGGCGAGGGCATGATCGCGCTGTCCGGCGCCGACCAGGGCGCGGTCGGTCAGGCGCTGCTGGCGGGCGACCCCGCGCGCGCCGAGGCCGCGGCGCTGGAGCTGGCGCGCCTGTTCCCCGGCCGCTTCTACCTCGAGCTGCAGCGTGCCGGTCTGCCCAACCACGAGCCCCACGTGCGCGCCACGGTGCCGCTGGCCGCCAGGCTGCAGCTGCCGGTGGTCGCGACGCACCCGGTGCAGTTCCTCGACCCGGACGACTTCGACGCCCACGAGGCGCGCGTGTGCATCGCCGAGGGCGAGACGCTCGCCAACCCGCGTCGCACCAAGCGCTTCACGCGCGACCAGTACTTCAAGGGCCAGGCCGAGATGGAGGCGCTGTTCGCCGACATCCCGTCCGCCGTCGCCAACACGGTGGAGATCGCGCGCCGCTGCAACCTCACGCTGGCGATGGGCAAGAACTACCTGCCCGACTTCCCCACGCCCATCCTGGCCGACGGCTCGGCCATGCCCATGGACGACTACTTCCGCCAGCTCAGCTTCGAAGGGCTGGAGGACCGCCTCGCGCTGCTTTACCCCGACGCGGCGGCGCGCGACGCGAAGCGTCCGGAGTACATCGAGCGCCTCGAGTTCGAGATCAAGACGATCCTGAACATGGGCTTCCCCGGCTACTTCCTGATCGTGTCGGACTTCATCAAATGGGCCAAGGGCAACGGCTGCCCGGTGGGCCCGGGGCGGGGTTCGGGCGCGGGCTCGCTGGTGGCCTACGTGCTCAAGATCACCGACCTGGACCCGCTGCAGTACAAGCTGCTGTTCGAGCGCTTCCTGAACCCGGAGCGGGTGTCCATGCCCGACTTCGACGTCGACTTCTGCCAGGGCAACCGCGACCGCGTCATCGAGTACGTCAAGGACAAGTACGGCCGCGCCGCCGTCAGCCAGATCGCCACCTTCGGCACGATGGCGGCCAAGGCGGCGCTGCGCGACATCGGCCGCGTGCTGGGCATGGGCTACGGCCACGTCGACTCCATCGCCAAGCTGATCCCCGCGCCGCCCGGCAAGACGGTGACGCTGGCCAAGATCCCCGAGAAACCGGATCCCGGCATCATCTACGCGCGCGCCGAGGCGCCCGAGCTGGACCAGCGCGAGAAGGCCGAGGAGGAGGTCGCGGAGCTGCTGGCGCTGGCGGCCCGCGTGGAAGGCATCGTCCGCAACATCGGCATGCACGCCGGCGGCGTGCTGATCGCGCCCGGCAAGATCACCGACTTCTGCCCGCTGTACCAGCAGCCCGGCAGCGAGTCCGCGGTGAGCCAGTTCGACAAGGACGACGTCGAGGCCATCGGCCTGGTCAAGTTCGACTTCCTGGGCCTGGCCACGCTGACCATCCTCGAGCTCGCGAAGGACTTCATCGTCGCGCGCCGCCCGGGCCGCGAGAACTTCTCGTACGAGACGCTGCCGCTGGACGACCCGAAGGTCTACCGCCTGTTCTCCGACGGCCTGACCGAAGCCGTGTTCCAGTTCGAATCGCGCGGCATGCAGGGCATGCTGCGCGACGCCAAGCCCAGCCGCCTGGAGGACCTGATCGCGCTGAACGCGCTGTACCGCCCGGGCCCGATGGACCTGATCCCCACCTTCGTCGCGCGCAAGCACGGCAAGGAGGAGGTCGAGTACCCGCACCCGCTGGTCGAGCCAGTGCTGTCCGAGACCTACGGCATCATGGTCTACCAGGAACAGGTGATGCAGACCGCGCAGGTGCTGGGCGGCTACTCGCTCGGCGGCGCCGACATGCTGCGCCGCGCGATGGGCAAGAAGAAGGCCGAGGAGATGGCCAAGCACCGCGAGATCTTCCGCGAGGGTGCCGCCAAGAACAACATCGGCGAAGCCCAGGCCGACGAGATCTTCGACCTGATGGAGAAGTTCGCGGGCTACGGCTTCAACAAGTCGCACGCCGCCGCGTACTCGCTGCTCGCGTACCACACGGGCTGGCTCAAGGTCCACTGCACCGCCGAGTTCTACGCGGCGAACATGACCATCGAAATGGGCGACACCGACAAGCTCAAGGTGTTGCTGGTCGACGCCAAGCAGTTCGGCATCACGTTCACGCCGCCCGACGTCAACATCTGCGTGCACCGTTTCGAGCCCGCGCCGGGCAGGGCGGGCGACAAGCTGATCCATTACGGGCTGGGCGCCGTCAAGGGCACGGGCCAGGGCGCGGTCGAGGCGATCGTCGCCGCGCGCGACGGCCGCACCGAGCAGAGCGACGTGGCGCGCCCGTTCACCAGCATCTTCGACTTCGCCAAGCGCGTCGACCGCTCGCGCGTCAACAAGCGCGTGGTCGACGCCCTCGTCAAGGCCGGCGCCTTCGACGCGCTGCACCCCGACCGTGCCAGCACGCTGGCCAGCGTCGGCCTGGCCTTCGAGTGGGCCGACGCGCAGGCGGCCAACGCGCAGCAGGGCGGCCTGTTCGACTTCGGCGGCGGCGAC
>DASQCX010000855.1:0-5645 GCA_035634455.1 Burkholderiaceae bacterium | reverse complement strand
TCAGCACGTCGGGTGTCGTGCCGGAGGCGCAGGCATAGCCCGACTTCGTATAGACCGAACTCGGCGAAAGGATCTTGATTCCCCACGCGGTGACGCCCGTGACGTCGCTGGTGACCACGTGGAAATTCGGCGAGTTCAGGATCGTGATGCCGTGGAGCGTGAAATTGCTTCCCTTGTTCACCTGGATCAACCGCGGGTTCTGCTGGTTCAACCCGCTCTTGCTCTGGTAGGCGACGTCCCACCAGGAGCGCTTGCCGGCGTTCGGGCCGCCGGTCAGCAGGCTTCCTCCGCGCCCGTCGATGGCGCCTGCGCCGACGATGCCGCTGTCGGCGGTGCCGCTTGCGAGGATGAGCGGATTGCAGGCGTTCGGATCCGACGACGTGGCCGTGCCGCAAGTGCCCGGGCCGTTGTCGAAGTCGGCCGGGTTGCGCGATGCGAACAGCGTGACCCCGGTATCGATCCAGAGTTGCACGCCGGATTTCAAGCTGAGAGGACCGCTCAGGAAGCCGCTCTCTCCCGAAGCGCCCGCAACGAGCTTGACGGCCTGGCCGGCAGGACACGCGGTGATGGCCTGCTGGATCCTGGACGTGTCCGGCTGCGAACTCGAGGAATTGCCGTCGACGGAGTCCAGCGAGCCTCCCACCGGGACGAGTGTCGCCTGGAGGGAGGCACAGGTCGCCGACGGCAGCGGCGGCTCGTTGACCGTGCCCCACTGTGTCGCGACTGGATGAGTCGGCGCCGGAGTGGGCACCGGTGCCGGCGATGGCGATGGCGATGGCGATGGCGATGGCGCGGGCGTCGGTGCAGGTGCAGGTGCAGGTGACGGCGAGGGTGAAGGAGATGGCGTCGGCGCCGGAACCGGCGAAGGCGTAGGCGAAGAGGACGGGCTCGCGCCGCTCGTCTCCGCGGCGGAACCCCCACCCCCGCATGCGGCGACGGCCAGACAAAGCGCCGTGACGACCAGGAGACGGCCCTCCAGCGAATGGCGACCTGCGGTATGAGTGCGGATGTCGTCGTCGCGACGAGAAGGCGTCATGGAGGTCTCGGACTTCATATTCTTGAGGGGTATGTACTCAAGTCGGACGTTAGCGACTCGGTGGCTCGAAGGCATGACGAACCGGTGACGAACGGTGGTCAAGTGATTCAAGCGATGTTGTCTCGTAACGATCTTCAGATCCTTGAAAGCCTGCGACATGGCGCGTGCAAGGCCGGTGCATCCGCACAAGTCAGGTGTGCGCTGAACGCGGCTTGTCGACAATGCGGCGTGCTTTCTCGCCCGCATCGAGCGCGAGCTTCGCGATCACGGTAGTCCGCCGCAGCCCGCAGCCCGCAGCCCGCAGCCCTGAGGCAGCGCTCGACTGGCCGCGCCAGATCCGAAATGCGGGCTTCGCAGGCATCGGCGAAACACGGGCGCCGAGCAAGGCCTTGGCAAATTCAGCGTCGCCCGAATGCCTCAACCTGTCTTGGAGATCGAAGGCACGCGCCCCGTCGTCGCCCGAACAATCAATTGCGGCGCGGAGGTGACGCTCATCGGCGGCCGCGTCTCACTGCCGACGTCGTGGTCGTCGAGCATCTTCATCAGCGCGTCGACGGCCAGTTCGGCAGCTTCGGCGGTCGGCACTGCCACCGTCGTGAGCGCTGGGCGGACATCGCTGGCGAGGTGGATGTTGGTGATGCCGCAGATCGACAGGTCGCGCGGCACGGACAGCCCGAGGTCGTTCGCCGTCTGCAGCGCTCCGATGGCCGGCAAGTCGTTGCTGGCGAACAGCGCCGTGAGATCGGGCACCGCCGCAAGCAGCGCATGCGCAGCGCTGCGCCCGGCGTCGATCGTGTCGCGCCCGAAGCGCGTCTGCGCCGGCGAATGAGGGATGCCGGCACGCGCCAGCGCGTCGCAAAAGCCGCGGTAGCGCCAGATGTGGTTGCCCGTGGCCTCGCTGCCGACGATCGCGCCGATGCGGCGATGACCGAGCTTGAGGAGATGCTCGGCGGCGGTCCGGCCGGCAAGTTCGAAGTCGACGGCCACGCTGGGCAGCGCCGGCGGCTCGCCCGGGTGCTCCCACATGCACAGCATCACCGGCACGCCGCGACGGCGCAGAGCGACCAGGGCATCCATCTGCACGAAGTCCGCGTTCATCACCAGCACGCCGTGGGCCAGCGAGCCGCCGACGGCGTCGAGATAGTCGCGCTCCTGCTGCGGGTCGTCGTTCGTGTTGCAGACGACCAGGAAGTACCCGCGCCGGCGGACGGCACGCTCGACGGCGAGCGCGAATTCGGGGTAGAACGGATTGGCGATGCTGCTGACCACCAGCGCGATCGTCGAAGGCCGGCCTTCCGCGAGCGCGCGTGCGTTGAGGTTCGGCCGATAGCCCAGCGCCTGCACCGCTGCGAGCACGCGTTCGCGCGTCTGCGCGCCGACCTTCCCGCGACCGCGCAGGACGTTCGAGACGGTGGCGGCGGTGACGCCGGCGTGGCGGGCGACTTCGACGAGGGTGGCCATGGGCCGGATTGTCGCCGTCAATCGACGATCCAGGCGGCCACCCCCGCGGGATCGAGATCGGGGCCGCCGAGGAGCCAGGTGGCCCCCGCGGGCGCAGGCACCCGTGCACGCCCAGGCCCGCTGTGGAAGGCGAACTGCACGCGTCCGCGCCGGCGCAGGCGCAGGCCCTCGGGCAGAGGCGCGGGGGACAGGCCCGCGTCACGCGCGGCGGCGCCCACGATGGCGTCCAGCAAGTCGTTGTCGAACGTGGCCGCGAGGTAGCGCATGCGTCCGCGGCGCAGCACGGCGGCGCCGCCGTCCTCGAACCGGGCCAGCACGTCGGTATCGGGCGCCGGATCGACGTGCTCGCGCCACGCGCGCGCATGGCCCTGCAGCACCGCGCCGCTCACGCGCAGCGACAGCCCGGGCCGCAGCGATTCGACGCTGCGCACGCGCAGGCCCGCATGATCGGCCAACGGGCCGGGCGGCAGGCCGTCGGCGATGCGAAAGTCGCCCGTCTTCGAGCCGCTGCGGGCACCGATGACGACTTGACCGGGCGCTGCCGCGAGCTGGCGCGCGAATGTGTCCTCGGCCGACAGCAGCGCCGGCACCAGCACCAGGGAACGGCCGTCCAGCGGCGCGTCGGGGCCTACGATGTCGACGTCCAGGCCCAGGCGGCGCGCGGCGCCGTACAGCGCGAAGGCGTCGCCGAAGTAGCTGGCGTCGGCACCCTGGCGCTGGATCTCGATCATCCAGTGGCTGGTGTAGTCCAGCACCAGGGCCACCGGTGCCTGCGTCGGCGCCTCCTCGCCGAGAGTGTCGTGGACGGCCGGCAGCTCCGACGCGACGCGCGCCGCTTCCTCGCCGCCGGGCGTGACGTGGTCATCGCTGTCGTGCAGTCCCGAATGCATCTGCTCCTGCGCGTACGGCAGCTGGCGCCAGCGGAAGTAGGAGACGAACTCCGCGCGGTGGGCGAAGGCCTCCCAGGTCCAGGCGCGAACCTGCCCCGGCTGCGGGGCGGGGTTCCAGGGCGCCCAGTTCACGGGTCCGGCCTGCTGCTCCATCACGCCGAAGCGGCCGCGTCCGATGCCGCGATAGAGGTCGTGGTGGAACGCGGCGATGTCGGGATGGCCGCTGCGTGCCCAGCGCAGGCGGTCGTCGGGATCGATGAAGCTCGTCGAATCGGTGTGCCCCAGGGGGTAGCTGTCCCAGCTCGCCAGATCGAGGTCGCGCCCCATCGCGTGGTGATCGAACTCGCCGAAGAAGCCCATGAAGTTGTGCAGCACGGGACGCCCCGGCGCGTGTTCGCGCAACGCGTCGACCTGCATGCGGTTGAAGCGCAGCACCTCGTCGGACGCGAAGCGCCGCCAGTCGAGCGCGTGGATCGGATTGGCCTGCGCCGGCAGGCCCACTGGCAAGCCGATCTGCTCGAAGCCGTCGCAGGTCATGCTCCAGAACACGTTGCCCCAGCGGCGGTTGAGCTCCTCGATGCTGCCGTAGCGCGCCCGCAGCCATTCGCGAAAGCGCGTCAGCGCCTGAGGCGAGTAGGACTGCAGCGTGTCGTGGCAGCCGTACTCGTTGTCGGTCTGCCAGGCGACCACGGCCGGATGGCGTCCGTAGCGCTGCGCCATCGCGATGACGATCGCCTGCGACGCGTCGAAGTACTTCTGGCTCGACAGGCACACGTGGCGGCGCGAGCCGGCGGCGCGCGTCCGACCCTGGGCGTCGACCGCGAGCACTTCCGGGTAACGTTCGGTCAGCCAGCGCGGCGGCGCGGCGGTCGGCGTCCCGAGCACCACCTCGAGGCCGGCCTCGGCCAGCGTGGCCACGGCTTCATCGAGCCACTCCCAGTCGAATTGCCCTTCGCGCGGCTCCATCCGGGCCCAGGCGAATTCGGCGATGCGCACCAACTTCAGGCCCATGGTGGCCATGCGTCCGGCGTCGTCGCGCCAGCGCGCACGGTCCCATTGTTCGGGGTAGTAGCAGACACCGAGTTTCATGCGCAAGTTCAGATTAAACGATTAACCCACTATGCGTGGAATTGGCAGCGCTTGTCAATCGATGGCTCCGGTGCGAACCATTCCAACTTGCATCGGAGCCATGATTTTCCCCACGCTAGTGGTTCTCCCCAATGACCTGTTTGCATGGCAGGAAGATAGTGACACAAAATTAAGCGTTTAACCTTTCATGCTGACTCTTTCGATCAATACGCCAGCGGCCGCCATCGAGCGCGACTTCCTCGCGCTTGGCGAGGGCGGCACCGGCCCGTCCGGTACGCTGGCCGTCAACAACTGCTGCATCGAGCGCGACGGCCGGCCATGGATGCCGGTCATGGGCGAATTCCACTATTCGCGTTGTCCCGCCGACGAGTGGGCAGACGAGCTCCACCGCATGCGCGCGGGCGGCATCGACATCGTCGCGAGCTACGTGTTCTGGAACCACCACGAGGCCGTCGAGGGACGGTTCGACTGGAGTGGCCGGCGCGACCTCGGCCGCTTCGCGCGGCTCGCCCAGGCCGCCGGCCTGATGTTCTACCTGCGCCCGGGACCCTGGGTGCATGCGGAATCGCGCAACGGCGGCCTGCCCGACTGGCTGCAGGCGCGCGGCGACGCGGGCGAGATCGCGCTGCGCAGCAACGATTCGGCCTATCTCGCCCACGTGCGCCGTTTCTATGGCGAGATCGGCCGCCAGCTGTCCGGACTGCGCTGGTGCGACGGCGGCCCGCTGGTGGGCGTGCAGCTGGAGAACGAGTACGACGGCCGCGGACCGGATCGAGGCGCGGAGCACATCGCCGAACTCAAGTCCATCGCGCTGGCCAGCGGCTTGCGCGTGCCGCTGTGGACGGTGACCGGCTGGCCCACGCTCGACATCCCGCCGCGCGAGGTGCTGCCCGTCTCGGGCGCCTACCCCGACGGCTTCTGGGGCGGCGCCATCGGTCCGCAGCCGCCCTCGGGCGTCTTCGCGTTCAACACGGGCCGCAGCATCGGGGAGATGGGCAACGTCGGTGGCACGGCTCCCGAAGGCCTGATCGACGCGGCGCACTACCCGTTCTTCCTCGCCGAGGCCGGCGGCGGCATGCACGTGTCCTACCACCGTCGCCCCGTGGTGAGCACCGACGACGTCGCCGCCTGCGCGCTGGTACAGGTGGGCTCGGGGGCCAACCTCTACG
>DASQCX010000854.1:0-1517 GCA_035634455.1 Burkholderiaceae bacterium | reverse complement strand
CAGGTGGGTGAGGGCGTGGCGGCGGAACCGTCCCTGAAGCGTATCGTCGTCGGCGGGGCGCCGGCGGCGGCGAACCGGCGTGGCGTTGGGGTCGATAGGATTGCGCGGACGGCCCATAAGGACGCTCCAAGAGGGGCGCTCGGCGCGGTATAATCCGCCCTCCCGGAGCGCCCCGACCGTGTGCCAATCACGACGCCGCTGCCGCCGCTGCCCACCCCGCCGGCCCTGCCCGTTCCGGCGGCCCCGCCGGCCGCGCCGGTCACGCGTGCGGCGCCTGATGCCGCGGCGGGGACGTTGGCCGCCCGTCACGCGCAGGAGCGGACGGATATCGAGGCTCGTCACGCGGCCGAGCGCGCTGATATGCAAACGCGTCAGCGTGCTGAAGCTGCCGCGGCGGCCGCACGCGCCGCCGATGCGCAAGCGCAGGCGGAGACGCGTGCGCGGCATGCGCGCGAACAGGCCGACCTCGACGCCCGCCAGAAGCGGGAGCACGAGCAGGTGCAAAAGCGGCAGGAGTCAGAGCGTCGCCGTTAGCGAACCCAGAGCGCTCGCGTCGTGGTGGGGCTTCCGCAGCGCTCGAACCAGTCGATCCCTTCGCTGACCAGGTCGAACTTCAGCGCATAGCGGCCCGGCCGCTCCGGAACTGGAACTTCGATCGGAACCTCGGCGACTGCGCCGGGGTCGAGCGTCTGTGGCAGCCATGCGCGCGCCAGGTCGCGGTTCATGAGCCGGCCGTCGCGCGCGCACAGCTGCGCGCCGAGACGGACCAGCCGCCGTCCGTAGGTTGCCTGTGCCGGAAACGGCCGCGTCGAGAGGTTCCGGACGCGTGTCTTCACCGCCAACGGCCGTCCGGCGCGCGCCATCAGCGGGACGCGCGGTGGGAAGGTGCGGACCTGGATGTCGGCTCGCGGCGTCGCGCCGACGATGGCATTCCCGAGGTTGTTGTCATCCCAGATCTCGCGGCGAATCGCCTCGAGCGCCGCGCTGCCGGCCACGAACCGGCGCGAATACGCGTCTTCCGGATGGTCAGTGATTTCCCAGGACAGCCGGTCGACGCCGAGATCGGCGGCGAGCTGCCGAGCCTGCATCATCTCCGCATCGCCGTCGTTCCAGCGGAACAGAATGTAGCGCCAGTTCAGGAACGGGAGATCGCGTCGCGCCGCGCGCTTCTCGTCGATCATCGCGGCGAGCGTCGCGATGGCCACGTCGAAACGCCCCCGTTGCCGGTACCGAGCGTAACTGTCGGGCGTCGCGCCATCAATCGAGAAGGTCACTTCGTCGATGCCGGAGTGCACAAGACGCCGCGCCTGCGCCTCGGTCAGCGCCAGGCCGTTGGTGCTCGTGTACAGATAAATGTGCGGGAAGCGCGACTTGATGTACTCGCACATCTCGATGGCGCGTTTGTGAAGGAAGGCCTCGCCGTAATTGAAGAAATCGATCCGGCCGAGCGAGGGGCCCGCCTCGTCCACGACGCGGCAGAAAAGATTGAAATCGAGCATGCCGGCCTGACGGGTCCG
>DASQCX010000853.1:0-4384 GCA_035634455.1 Burkholderiaceae bacterium | reverse complement strand
CGGCGCCACGCCCAGCCAGGTCGCCGTCGCGTGGCTGCTGCAGCGCAGCCCGGTCATCCTGCCGATCCCGGGCACGTCCAAGGTGGCGCACCTGGAGGAGAACGTGAGGGCGCGCGACATCGAGCTGACGCCGGACGAGTTCGACCGGCTCGACCGGATCGGACTGAAGGGCGGCGCGCGAGGCTGAGTTCAGCCGCGCGGGCTGAACGTGCGCGGAAAGAACACCGGCACATCGCGATCCTTCAGCCGGTAGCCCATCGGCGGCCGATTGGAATCGCTCTCGACGATGCCGACCTCGGCGAGGAAATCGGCTGCCAGCATGCGCGTGCGAAAGCCGCTCTTGTCGACCGGCCGGCCCAGCACGACTTCGTACGTGCGCTGCAGCTGCGGCAGCGTGAACGGCTCGGGCAGCAGGTAGGCCGGCAGCGAGGTGTACTCGACCTTGGCGCGCAGCCGCTCGATGCCGGCGCGCAGGATCCGTGCGTGGTCGAACGCGAGCTTCTTCTTCGCCAGCTGCGGGTCGTCGACGCCGAACCACGCGACGTCCGCGGCGTTGGCGCCCTTGGCCGGCACGACGCCGTCGGACGGGATCAGCGCGAAGTACGCGTGCGTGGCCGACCAGCCGCGCGGGTCGCGCGCGGCGCCGCCCCAGCTGCCCAGCTGTTCGAGGTAGGGGCTGGCGACGCCGGTCTTCTCGCGCAGCTTGCGGCGCGCGCAGGCCTCGAGGTCAGCGTCGAGATCGACGTCGACGAAGCCGCCGGGCAGCGCCCACTGGCCCGGGAACGGCTCGCTGGTGTCGGACGGGCGCTGCACGAGCAGCAGCTTCAGCGCATCGTCGATCACGGTGAAGATCAGGACGTCGACGGTCGTGAACGGGCGCGGGAAGTCGTGCCGTCCCGAGTCGGGTCTTTGATTGGGCATGGCGCGTCCTGTTGACTCTGAAGTCGCTGGATCTCAGCCGCGACCCGTGATCCCGAGGAAGTGATCCAGCATGTGGAAGTGATCGTCGAAGAAGCGATCCTCCATCGCGGCGATGTCGTCGATCGGCACCCATTGCACCGACGCGGCGTCGTCGTCCGCGCGCACCTCGGGCAGCTCGCGGTCGCCGAGGTCGAAGTGGTGCGCGTGCGTGATCGTGCGGCCGCGCTGGCTGCGGTCGGGGTGGTCGAACACGGCCACCGCGCGCAGGCTGCGGCGCATGGTGGCGTCCAGCAGCTTCAGGTGCGTCTCCTCCTCCAGCTCGCGCAGGCAGGACTGCCAGCAGGTCTCGCGCGGCTCGATGAAGCCGCCCGGCACGGCGAACAGGCCGCGGCCCGGGGCCTTGCCGCGCCGGATCAGCAGCACGCGGCCCGCGCACTGCACGATGGCGTCGACGGTGACGAAGGTGGGCGCGTACGGCGCCGCGCGCCAGGCCTCCCGGTAGCGATTGAGCGCGCGCCACTCGGCGGCCAGCTCGGCGTGGAAGGGCATGGCCGTCCACGCGCGCAGGAACGCGACGGTCGACGGCGGCACCTGGTCGACGAAGGCGGCCAGCGCCGCGTCGACGGCCGGCGGTGTCTGCGGATCGGCGGGCAGCGCCGCGAACAGCGCGTCGCGCAGCCGCGTGCCGCCGGCATTGGGCAGGCGATCCACGGAGTCCAGCGTCCAGCCGGGGAAGGCAGCGAGGTAGCTGCTGGTGGCGTCCTTGAGGTGGCCGACCAGCGCGACGCGCGGCGCCTGCTCCGGCGGGATCTGCGCGGCGACGGCCTCGCGCACCGACGCGACCCAGCGCGTTTCGTCGTAGTAGTCGCGCATCGGCACGATGGTGATGCGCCCGCGGTCGGCCGCGGGCAGCGCCTGGCGGATCATCTCCGCGCGCTCCTTCCACGTGAACGGGTTCCGCGGCGTGCGCGCCTGGAACGCCGAGCCGACGATCACGACGCAGCGCGGGGCGATCGTCAGCGCGCGCGTCAGCAGCTCGAGATGGGCGTCGTGCAGCGGCTGGAAGCGGCCGACGAGGACGGCGATGTCGCAGTCCATCTCAGGCGACCTTGGCCGCGATGGGCATCTGCCGCCCGCTGCCGAACGCGCGCGATCGCACGCGGATGATGGGCGGCGCCTGGCGGCGCTTGTACTCGTTGCGCGCGATCAGGCCGCGCACGCGCAGCACCAGCGCCTCGCCTTCGGGCGTCGCGCGCAGCTGCGCGACGAACGCGGTGGCGCGCGCCAGCTCGGCGGGGGCCAGCCGCGCGCCCTCGATCAGCAGCTTCAGGATCTCGTCGAGCACCGGATAGGGCGGCAGGCTGTCGGTGTCGCGCTGGCCGGGCGCGAGCTCGGCGGACGGCTCCTTGTCGATGATGGCCTGCGGGATCAGCTCGCGGCCCGCCGCCTCGTTGAGGTGGCGCGACAGCGCGAACACCTCGGTCTTGTAGAGGTCGCCGATCAGGCCCAGGCCGCCGTTGGTGTCGCCGTACAGCGTGCAGTAGCCCACCGAGATCTCCGACTTGTTGCCGGTTGTCAGCAGCAGGTGGCCATACGTGTTGGAGTATTCCATCAGCGTCGTGCCGCGCACGCGGGCCTGCAGGTTCTCCAGCGGCAGGCCCTGCAGCGGCTGGCCGAACGAGGCCTCGAACTGCGCGGCGAACGCGGCCACGGTGTCGGCGATCGGGTGCGTGTGCAGAACGACGCCGAGGTTGCGGCACAGCGTCACCGAGTCGTCCACCGAGCCGGCCGACGACCAGACCGACGACATCGTGATCGCGACGACGTTCTCCGCACCGAGCGCGTCGACGGCCAGCGCCAGCGTGAGCGCGCTGTCGATGCCGCCCGACGAGCCGATCACCGCCTTCGTGAAGCCGCAGCGGCGCGCGTAGTCGCGCAGCCCCAGCACGATCTGCGCGCGGTAGAACGCCATCGTCGACAGGCCCTGCGGCGACACCGGCGCCAGCGCCGCGCCCGCGTCCGACGCGAAAGCGCCATCTTCGAAGCTCAGCGTGGTGACGTCCTCGACGAAGCGCCGCGCCTCGTAGCAGACGGCGCCGCTCGCGTCGACCGCGAACGAGGCGCCGTCGAACACCACCGTGTCCTGGCCGCCGACCTGGTTGACGTACAGCAGCGGGAAGCCGTGGCGCCGGCACGCGGCGCCAAAGACCTGGTGGCGCATCTCGCGCTTGCCGATGTTCGACGGGCTGGCGTTGATCGACACCACGAGGTCGGGCGCCGCGTCGGCCAGGCGCTGGAACGGGTTGACGGCGTAGTCGGCGCCGCCGTCGTTCCAGCCGTCCTCGCAGATCATCAGGCCGACCTGCGTGCCCCCGACCCGCAGCACGCGGGCGACGTCGGGGCCGGGCGCGAAGTGGCGCAGCTCGTCGAAGATGTTGTACGTGGGCAGCAGCTGCTTGGCGTAGCGCAGCACCACCTGGCCGGCCTTGAGCACCACCAGCGCGTTCTGCAGCCGCTTGCCGACGCCGCCGTGCGCGAGCGGCGCGCCGACGATCCAGTGCAGCGACGGGAACTCCTGCGACGCGACCTGCAGCTCGGCCAGGCCTTGCGCGACGCGCGCGAGGAAATCGGGCTCGTCGAGCAGGTCGCCGGGGTAGTAGCCGGTCAGCGAGAGCTCGGAGAACACGACGAGGTCGGCCTGCGCCGCGGCGGCCTCGCGCGCGGCGGCGACCATCCTGGCGACGTTGCCGGCGATGTCGCCGACCATGTAGTTCAGCTGCGCGACGGTGATGCGGAGCATGGCGGCGTCCTCAGGGGTGGGCCGTTTCAGGCGCGATCCGGAACACCTGGCGCAGGTAGGCCAGGAAGGTCTCGTCGTGGCACAGCGTCTTGCCCGGCGAGTCCGACAGCTTGGCCACCGGCTGGCCGTTGCATTGCGTCAGCTTCATCACGATGTTCAGCGGCACCAGGCCGACGTCGTTGGTCAGCGATGTGCCGATGCCGAAGCCCAGCTGCGTGCGGTCGGCGAAGTGGCGCCAGATGCCGAACGCCGTCTCCAGGTCGAGGCCGTCGGAGAAGGTCAGGCGCTTGGTGTGCGCGTCGATGCGCAGCTTCGCGTAGTGGGCCAGCGCCTTCTCGCCCCAGGCGACCGGATCGCCCGAGTCGTGGCGCAGGCCGTCGAACAGCTTGGCGAAGTACAGGTCGAAGTCGCGCAGGAAGGCGTCCATGCCGACGACGTCGGTCAGCGCCACGCCGAGGTCGCCGCGGTATTCCTGCACCCAGTTCTCGAGCGCCATCTTCTGGAAGTCGCGCAGGCGCACGTCGAAGGCCTGGTACGACTGCAGGTATTCGTGCGCCATCGTGCCGATCGCCACCAGGCCGAACTTCTTGGCCAGCATCACGTTGGACGTGCCCTTGAAGTACTCGGGCACCTCGTCCTTGAGCGTGCGCACGACCTCCTCCT
>DASQCX010000852.1:0-2118 GCA_035634455.1 Burkholderiaceae bacterium | reverse complement strand
CGCCGCGGCTCCGCCCTCACGCTGTCGCGGCTGCGCGTGCTCGCGCGCAGCGCCAACGCGCACCGGCGCGCGCTGGCCATGGACATCGCCGCTCGCCTGCAACTGCCCGGCGGCGACCAGGCCTTCGCCCCCGAGGACACGCAGGCCCTGCTGGTCGCCGGACTGTCCGACCCCAACGTCGGCGTGCAGCAGGCCGCCATCTTCGGCCTGGGCCATCGTCCCGCGCCGGCCGCCCTGCCCCTGCTGATCGGCCTGCTCGAGCATGCCGACTCGCGCATCCGCGTCGCGCTGGCGCGCACGCTGGGCAGCTACGCCGAGGTCGACGCCACGGCCTCGCTGATGCGGCTGGCGCGCGACCGCGACGACGACGTGCGCGACTGGGCGACGTTCGGCATCGGCGCGCTGCGCGACACCGACGACGAGGCCGTCCGCGCGCTGCTGTGGACCAACGCGCACGACCCGGATCGCGACGTCCGCGGCGAAGCCGTCGTCGGACTCGCCCGCCGCGGCGACCCGCGCGTGGTCGACCTGCTCAAGGAACGGCTCAACGGCGGCGACTGCCGCGGCTACGAGCTCGAAGCCGTCCAGGAGATGCCACGGCCCGAGCTGCTCGAACCGCTGCAGACGCTGCTGGCCGACGCCGAGCGCACCCGCGCGCACAGCGGCGCCTGGCTCCGCGAGCTGCTCGACGCGATCGACGCCTGCGAGCTGGTGGCCGACGCCGCGGCCTGAGAAGCCGCGAGTCGGGCTCGCTCGCGGCATCCTTACTCGGCGTCGTCGTCCTCGGTGACGAGTTCGTCGGCGCGCTGCGGCGGCGCCTCGGGGTCGGTCTCCTCGCCCAGGAAGCCGCCGCTCTGGTGCGCCCACAGCCGCGCGTAGAGGCCGCCGCGCGCCAGCAGCGAGCGGTGGTCGCCCTCCTCCACGATGCGGCCCTTGTCGAGCACGACGAGGCGGTCCATCGCGGCGATGGTGGACAGCCGGTGCGCGATCGCGATCACCGTCTTGCCCTCCATCAGGTCGTACAGGCTGGCCTGGATCGCGGCCTCGACCTCGGAATCGAGCGCACTCGTGGCTTCGTCCAGCAGCAGGATGGGCGCGTCCTTGAGCATGACGCGCGCGATCGCGATGCGCTGGCGCTGGCCGCCCGAGAGCTTGACGCCGCGCTCGCCGACATGCGCGTCGTAGCCCTTGCGGCCCTTGGCGTCGGCCAGCGCGGCGATGAACTCGCCGGCCTCGGCGCGCTCGGCGGCGGCGGCCATCTCGTCCTCGGTGGCGTCGGGGCGGCCATAGAGGATGTTGTCGCGCACCGAGCGGTGCAGCAGCGAGGTGTCCTGCGTCACCATGCCGACGTGCGCGCGCAGGCTGTTCTGCGTGACCTTGGAGACGTCCTGGCCGTCGATCAGCAGCCGGCCCGACTCGACGTCGTAGAAGCGCAGCAGCAGGTTCACGAGCGTCGACTTGCCCGCACCGGAGCGCCCGACCAGGCCGATCTTCTCGCCCGGCTTGATGGTCAGCGAGAAGCGGTCGATCACCTGGCGCTTGCCGCCGTACGCGAAGCCGACGTCGTCGAACCGCACCTCGCCGTGCGGCACGACGAGTTCGGGCGCGCCCGGCGCGTCGACGATGGCGTGCGGCCGCGACAGCGTGTTCATGCCGTCGGTCACGGTGCCGATGTTCTCGAACAGCGAGGCCAGCTCCCACATGATCCAGTGCGAGATGCCGTTCAGCCGCAGCGCCATCGCGGTCGCCGCGGCCACCGCGCCGGCGCCGACCTGGCCCCGGGTCCACAGCCACAGCGTGACGCCGGTCGTGCTCACGATCAGCCCCATGCTCAGCACGTGGTTCACGACCTCGATGCCCGTGATGTAGCGGCCCTGCCGGTACGCGGTGACGATGAACTCGTGCATCGCCTGCTTGGCGTAGCCGGCCTCGCGGCGCGCGTGCGAGAACAGCTTGACGGTGGAGATGTTGGTGTAGGCGTCGGTGATGCGGCCCGTCATCAGGGCACGCGCGTCGGCCTGCAGCGCGCCGACCTTGCCCAGGCGCGGCACGAAATAGCGCAGCGCGACGGCGTACAGCGCCAGCCAGCAGACGAAGGGCCCGAGCAGCCACAGGTCG
>DASQCX010000851.1:0-7301 GCA_035634455.1 Burkholderiaceae bacterium | reverse complement strand
ATCGAGGCGGTCAAGAACGCGCTCGTCGCGCGCGGCCTGACCATCGTCTCGACCAACGCCCACGGCGTGCGCGTCAGCGGCACGGCGGCCGCGGTGGCGCAGGCGTTCAGCGCGCCGCTGGAGAAGGTCTCCCGGAACTCGCACACGCGCTTCCAGGCCCGCCGCGGCCTGCAGATCCCGGGCGAGCTCGCCGCCCTCGACGCGCACGTCGTCGGCCTAGCCGCCGTCCCCGAGCGCAAGATCCATGCGCGCGCCACCCACGGCAACGCGCCGCTGGCGGACGTCGACAACCGCTACGGCACTACCGGCCCGTACTGGTTCACCGACCTGAAGCAGGCCTACGACTACCCGTCCTGGAGCGCCAAGACCGACGGCACCGGCGTCAGCGTCGCCGTGCTGATGGCCGACCTGATCTTCCCGAACGACGTCGCGGCGGCCTTCAACCACGAGCAGTTCACCACGCTCACGGGCGTGGCGGCGCCCGCCGTCACCACCGTCCTGATCGACGGCGGCGGCGCGTACGACGGCTACGGCTCCTTCGAGGCCAGCCTCGACGTCCAGCAGGTGCTGGGCGGCGCGCCCGGCTCCAACGTCACGCTGGTCAGCATCCCCGACCTGTCCGACCAGCACATCATGGACGGCTACCAGTACATCGTCGACTCCAACAAGTACGACATCGTCAACTCGTCGTTCGGCGGCTGCGAGCTGGCCTACACGGCCGCGTACAACGGCGGCGTCGACTACACCGACATCCTGCAGCAGGAGCACCAGATCTTCCTGCAGGGCAACGCGCAGGGCATCACCTTCGTGGCCAGCTCGGGCGACGAGTCGGGCCTGCAGTGCCCCAGCGTCGACTACGTCACCGGCGGCACGGCCCCCACCTTCGTGCCCAGCGTCAGCACGCCGGCGGTCGACCCGGCCGTCACCGCCGTCGGCGGCGGCAACCTGGTCACGGTGAACACGGCGGGCTCGCTGGATTCGACCTATGTCCGCGAGAGCGCGTACAACGATCCGGAAGTCCCGTACGACCCGTGGGGCGTGGGCGTGAACGTCTCCGGCGGCGCCTGGGGCGCGGGCGGCGGCGTGAGCTCGGTGTTCCAGAAGCCGTTGTACCAGTACCTGGCCAACACGGGCTCCGGCAGGTGGCGCACCCTGCCCGACGTCGGCATGCAGGTGGGCGGCTGCCCCGGCTCGGCCATCAGCTGCAGCCCCGACGACAGCGCCGCGGTCGTGGCCTACGGCGTGGGCATCGGCGGCGGCTACTACGGCGTGATCGGCACCTCGGTGTCCTCGCCCGAGTTCGTCGGCGCGCTGGCGCTGTTCGAGCAGCAGCTCGGCAAGAAGAACCACCGCATGGGCAACGCCAACTACTACCTGTACGCGATGGGCGCGCTGCAGACGCTGACCGGCGGCGTCAACGCCCCCGCCGCGCTGCAGTTCTACCATCGCAACAACCCGGGCTACAACGGTGTCGTGCCCGACAGCTTCCCGAGCTACAACTACAACTATGTCTACGGCAACGGCAGCCCCGACGTGCGCAAGCTCTTCGGCATGACCCGCTACCCGGCGGCCGGCCTCCCGAAGACGACGACCAATCCGTAAGCCGGACTGTTTCCAGGTGCAAGGGGCGTTCGCCGCGCGGCGAACGCCCTTTTTCATGGGCGGCGCCGCGCTCGACCGCGGCGGCCGGGCGATCGCATTGCATCCGGATGTTGCAGCGGCGGGGCAGCGGGCACGCGCATCGCCGGGTCCTGGGGATGACGGGCGCGTCCTGCCCGACCGGAAAAGGAGACTCCCATGACATCGACCACCCCCCGCACCCGCGCGTTCCGCCTCGCGCTCGTCGCCTCGGCGGCGCTCGCCCTGGGTGCCTGCTCGAAGAGCGACAGCGACGCCGCATCGCCGAACGCGGCGGCCAGCATGCCGTCCACGGTCGCGCTGGCGCCCACGCCCGCGCCCCTGCCCGCCTCGTCGGCCCCGGTGACGCCCGCGGCGCCGGTCGTCGTCGCGCAGAACGAATCGCAGGACAAGAGCGCCTACGAAGCCGGCCGGCGCGACCAGCGGCGCCAGGACGCGCGCCGCACCCACGAGCGCAGCGCGAACAGCCAGTTGCCGCCGCGCGCCGACCGCGACGCCGACGTCCGCCAGAACCAGCGCGTGGCCGCGGCCCCCTGCGCCGACTGCGGCGTCGTCGAGGCCGTCACCGAGGTGAAGGTGCAGGGCCAGACCAACGGCGTCGGCGTGCTGGCGGGCGGCGCCACGGGCGCGCTGCTGGGCAACCGCATCGCCGGCAACAACAACCGCACGCTGGGCGGCGTGGTCGGCGCCGTCGGCGGCGGCCTGATCGGCAACGCCATCGAGAAGCATCAGCGCCAGGGCATCGCCTACGACGTCAACGTGCGCATGGAAGACGGCACCCTGCGCACCGTGCGCGAAGCGACCGCGCCGGCGATCGGCGCGAAGGTGCGCGTCGAGTCCGACGGGTTGCACCAGCGCACCTGAGGCCGGCTCGTCATCCTGCGCGCAGTCCGCAGGATGACGGGTCTCGCGGCGGCGCTCAGCCGCCGATCGCGTCGACCAGCGCCAGCGTCGGCGCCGCCTGGTTCATCGTGTAGAAGTGCAGCGCCGGCACGCCGCCGGCGATCAGGCGCTCGCACAGGCGCGCCATCACTTCGAGGCCGAAGGCCTTGATCGAGGCGGTGTCGTCGCCGAAGGACTGCAGGCGCAGACGCATCCAGCGCGGGATCTCGCAGCCGGTGTTGTCGGCGAAGCGCATCAGGCCGCTGGAGTTCGTGATGGGCATGATGCCCGGCACGATGGGGATGGCCACGCCGAGCGCGCGCACCTCGTCGACGAAGCGGAAGTACGCGTCGGCGTTGAAGAACATCTGCGTGATGGCCGAGCTCGCGCCGGCGGCGGCCTTGGCCGCGAAGGCCTTCAGGTCGGCCTCGGGCGAACGGGCCTGCGGGTGCGTCTCGGGATAGGCCGCGACCTCGATGTGGAAGTGCTCGCCCGAGTGCCGGCGGATCGCCTCGATCAGCTCGGTGGCGTAGCGGAACTCGCCGAAGCTGCCGGAGCCGCTGGGCAGGTCGCCGCGCAGCGCGACCAGCCGCTTCAGGCCCGAGGCCTTGAAGCCGTCCAGCGTCGCGCCCACGCTCGCGCGCGTGGCGCCGATGCAGGTGTAGTGCGGCACGCCGACCCGGCCTTCGTCGCGGATCGCCTGCACCACCTGCAACGTGCCCATCTGCGTGGAGCCGCCCGCGCCGTAGGTGACCGAGCAGAACTCGGGTTCGAGCGCGTACAGCTGGGCCCGCGCCGCAGCCAGCTTGGTCATGCCCTCGGGCGTCTTCGGCGGGAAGAACTCGAGGCTGACGGGGATCTTGATCATCGTGGTTCCTTCGCGTGGGCGCGCCGCTCCCGGGCCTCGCGAACGAGGCCGGGGAGCGGGCGCGGCACCGTGATCAGTAGCGGTACGTATCGGGCTTGTAGGGGCCCGACTTCGACACGCCGATGTACGCCGCCTGCTCGTCGGTCAGCACCGTCAGTTTCGCGTTGAGCTTGGACAGCTGCAGGCGCGCCACCTTCTCGTCCAGGTGCTTGGGCAGCACGTAGACCTTGCCCTTCTCGTAGGCGTCGGGACGCGTGAACAGCTCGACCTGCGCGATCGTCTGGTTGGCGAACGACGACGACATCACGTAGCTCGGGTGGCCCGTACCGCAGCCCAGGTTCACCAGGCGGCCCTTGGCCAGCATGATGATGCGCTTGCCGTCCGGGAAGATCACGTGGTCGACCTGCGGCTTGATCTCCTCCCACTTGCAGCCTTCGAGCGACGCGATGTCGATCTCGTTGTCGAAGTGGCCGATGTTGCAGACGATGGACTGCTCCTTCATCGCGGCCATGTGCGCGTAGGTGATGACGTTCTTGTTGCCGGTGCAGGTGACGAAGATGTCGCCATGCGCGGCCGCGTCGTCCATCGTGACCACGCGGTAGCCTTCCATCGCGGCCTGCAGCGCGTTGATCGGGTCGATCTCGGTCACCCAGACCTGCGCCGACAGCGCGCGCAGCGCCTGCGCCGAGCCCTTGCCCACGTCGCCGTAGCCGGCCACGACGGCGATCTTGCCGGCCACCATCACGTCGGTCGCGCGCTTGATGCCGTCGACCAGCGACTCGCGGCAGCCGTACAGGTTGTCGAACTTGCTCTTGGTGACGGAATCGTTGACGTTGATGGCGCGGAACAGCAGCGTGCCCTTGGCCGACATCTCGGCGAGGCGGTGCACGCCGGTCGTCGTCTCTTCCGTCACGCCGATGATCTGGGCGCTCTTGCGCGTGTACCAGGTCGGGTCGACGGCCAGCTTGGCCTTGATCGCGGCGAACAGCTCGCGCTCCTCCTCGCTGGTCGGGTTGCCGACGACCGAGATGTCCTTCTCGGCGCGCTGGCCCAGGTGCATCAGCAGCGTCGCGTCGCCGCCGTCGTCCAGGATCATGTTCGGGCCTTCGTTCGCGTCGCCCTTGGCGCCGAACTCGAAGATGCGGTGCGTGTAGTCCCAGTAGTCCTTCAGCGTCTCGCCCTTGTAGGCGAACACCGGCGTGCCCTCGGCCACCAGCGCGGCGGCGGCGTGGTCCTGCGTCGAGAAGATGTTGCACGAGGCCCAGCGCACCTGCGCGCCCAGCGCCTGCAGCGTCTCGACCAGCACCGCGGTCTGGATGGTCATGTGCAGGCTGCCGGCGATGCGGGCGCCCTTGAGCGAGCTGCCGTACTCGGCGCGCATCGCCATCAGCGCGGGCATCTCGCTCTCGGCGATGGCGATTTCCTTGCGGCCCCAGTCGGCCAGCTTCAGGTCGGCGACGGCGTAGGCGTCGGTCGGGAGGGGGGTCAGTGCTGCATTCATTTCAGGTTCTCCGTTGAGTACCCGCCACGCCGCGCGAAGACCGAGGGAAAGGCGACCTTGCACCTTCACCCGGAACTTCGCGTGCTGCGAAGCGGGTGAGCGCGGTTGCCTTTGATGGGTTCCGAGCCTGGGGCGCGCAGCCGTGATCGACGGCCGGGCCTCGCAACGCTCCTCGGAATGGACGAGATTATATCGGCCGCCTCCCGGCGGCCTCAAGCACGACGGGGCGATTCAGGACCGATCGTCGATCGGCGGCAGCTCGGGCGTCTGGCGCAGCGCGCCGACCATGGGTGGCAGGCGCGACACCTGGTTGACGATGTCGACGATGCCCGCGCAGCCGGTCTTGGCCTTCAGGCGCTTGACGTGGCTGCGCACGGTCTCGTCGCCGATCTCCAGCTTGGCGGCGATCTCCTTGACGCGCAGGCCCTCGCACAGGCCGGCCAGCACCTGCTGCTCGCGGCGCGACAGGCCCAGCTCGCGGGCATAGGCGTCGACCGACAGCGTCTCGGCGATGCGGCTGCGCGGCAGCGAGATCAGCACCGCGTGGCCGGGGTGGTTGGACGACAGCGGCGCCGGCAACGGCACGATGGACAGGTCGCACGACTTGCCCTCGGACATCGCGTTGGCCGGCGCGAACGCCAGCATGCGGCGCTTGCCTTCGTCGCGGGCGCTGGCCAGCGCCTCGTCGAGCGCGCGCTGGTCGCTGGCCGAGCGCCCGCTCAGGCGGCGGCCGACCAGCTGCAGCGACTTCGCGCCGGCGAGCTCGACCCGCGCGGCATGGTTGGCGTGCACGACGTGGCCGTCGGCGGCGATCAGGACCAGGCCGTAGTCGACCTCGTCGAGCACGCTGGCGAGCAGCTTGGCCAGGCCAGCGCCCGGGCCGCTGCGGCGTTCCGGCCCGCGGTAGGCGAGCTCGGCCTCCAGCGCGGCCAGCGCGATGCCGGCGATGCCCGACGCCGAACCGGCCGCGGCGCCGTCGTTCGGACGCGCGGCGGCGTAGCGCCCCGTGTCGTGGCTTCCATTGCGGCCGGCAGGGCGGCTGAGGTCGGACCCTTCCATGCGTACCTCGCAGGTTGTTCAGGACTGCTTGCGCTGGCGCCGAACCGGGCCGCGGCGGGTGCCGCGGGCCCGGCAGGAGCAGGCAATTGCATTTGACGTTCTTTTTGTTACGGGCGGAGCGGTCGATCAGGTGACAACCGCCCGACTCGTCAACTTGTGCACTACTTTCGCGCCCGCTTGATCCGGACCGCGGCGCCAGGCTCGAGCTGCAAGAACTCGGCCATGCGGACCAGCTCGTCGTCGATCGCGAGTGCAAGCGCTTTCTCGCGCGCCCAGGCCTTGTCGGCGAAGCCCACGTGCACCTCCAGCCGCGCCTTGCCCACCAGCGTGGCGTTGGCCCAGCCGACCGCGCGGTCGCCGTACAGCAGCGGCAGCGCGTAATGGCCCATCGTCCGCTTGGCCGGCGGCGTGTAGGCCTCGAACTTGTACGTCCAGCCCCACAGCAGCTCGAAGCGGCGGCGGTCCCAGACCACGGGGTCGAACGGCGCGAGCAGGCGCGCACGGTCCGGCTCGACGCGCCACCGGCCCGACGCCGGATCCTCGCCGGGCGTCCACAGCCAGGTGACGCCGTCGATCTTCGCCTGCGGCAGCGCGGCGCGCAGTTCCGCCAGCAGCGCGCGCGTCTCGCCCTGCAGGTGCGGCGCGCCGTAGCGCAGCAGCTGCGCGAGGTAGCCCAGCGACGCCGACGGCAGCGGCGCGTACTTCTCGACGATGGTCATCAGCAGCCGGCGCGCGCGCTCGCGGCGGGCGGCGGGGCCGTCGTCGGCGGGCGGATGGTCGACCGCCTCGTAGACGCGCGTGCCGTTCTCGCGCCGCTTCACGCGCAGCAGCCCGCGGTAGTGCATGCCGTCCAGCAGCGCGGTGCTGGCGTTGAGCGTGTTGGTGGCACCCCAGCTCTGCACGCGGCCATGGTCGAACACCTCCTGCACGTCGCGCGGATGCGTCGCGCCGCGCGCCCGCACGAAGGCCAGCACCTCGGCGGCGCGGCGCTCGGTGGCGGCGTCCCAGGCGCGTTTCGCAGTGCGCGGGTGCATCAGCGGCAGCAGGCCGCGCGGCACGAAGCCGTAGTTGACGAGGCAGTCCTCCTCGACCTCCAGCCGCGGATAGCGCCGTTCGAGGTCGCCCGCGCGGTAGTCCTTGACGCGATGGCGCAGCGTCAGGTCCTGCGCCCGCGCCGGCGCCCGGATCGGGTCGGCCTGCACGAAGCCGAGGCGGGCGATCGCCTTGCCCAGCGTGGTGGGCGGAAACAGCGTGCGGGCGACGGCGTAGCGGCGCAGGTGGTCGAGCGTGATCGTCTTCGGGCGGCTCATCGGGAGGGTTCCTGTCGGGCGCATTCTGCCGAAGCATCTGGCT
>DASQCX010000850.1:0-2474 GCA_035634455.1 Burkholderiaceae bacterium | reverse complement strand
ACAGGATGCCGTGCTTGATGTGCACGTCGTACACGCTCTCGGCCACCTGATCGCTGGGCGCGTCCTCGGGCAGCACCTTGCCGTCCTTGTCGAGGTACACCGGCTTGGCGACGTCCTCGGCCGACTTGCCGATCAGCGTGTACGGCCGCTTCAGGTAGTGGTAGCCGTAGGGCGGCTCGTAGATCTGGTAGGTGAAGGTGGTGTCGTTGGACCAGTAGGACGCGACCGAGTCCATGTGGCGCGGCGAGCCTTCCTGCATCGCGCTGAAGATCGTGTTCTGTCCGGCGGCCCCGGCTTCCCACGGACTGTTGTCGCACCCGGCCAGGGACGCGAGCAGCACGCTCGCGACCAGCCACGCGGCGCCGCACCAACGACCAAACACACCGCGCATGCGGATCTCCAGAACGACGGTGGCGAAGCCCGGGCGGGGTGACGCGCCGGCTCGCCGACAAAACAAAACCGCCTCCGACAGCCGCCGGGTCGTGCCCTGGGCCGTGCGAGGCGTTGTGCCGATTTTAGAGGCACCCCGGCGGGCGCCCCCTAGGGGTTTTCAGCCCTTGCTGCACCGCAACAAGCAAGGCCCGGGCCCGGTTCGGCCTGGTTTCGCGGCAGCCTGCCTAGACAGGTCTGGGCAGCCGGCACGATCGCTCAGTGGTCGTGCCCGGGGTGGTCGTGGCCATGATCGTGGTCGTGGCCGTCGTCATGGTGATGGTGCGCGTGCCCTTCCTGCCAGCCGAGGAACGCGTCGCGCCCCTGCACCACGAGGTGGCCCTTGACGCCGAACGGCACGGTCACCTTGGTCGGCACGTGGCCGAACGGGAAGCCGGTCAGGATGGGGGTGTCGACGAGCGTGCGCAGGTGCGCCACCACCGTCTTGAGGTCGTAGCCGCGATCCAGCGGCGACTTCCTCCAGTCGCTGAACGCCCCCAGCACGATGGCCTTCTGCGACGCGAGGACGCCCGCCTGGTGCAGTTGCAGCAGCATGCGCTCGACGCGGTACGGGTGCTCCGCCACGTCCTCCAACAGCAGCACGCCGCGCTTGACGCGCGGCCAGTGCGGCGTGCCCAGCAGCGAGCACAGCATCGCGAGGTTGCCGCCCCACATCGGGCCGCGCAGGTCCAGGCCGTCGAAGCCCGCCTCGGTGCGGAAGCCCACGGCCTCCAGCGCGCCGGACATCGCCTCGGTGAAGCAGTCGGGCGTGACCTCGTCAAGCTCCTCGCCGCCGAAGTCGTCGCAGGCGTGCGGGCCCCACCACGTGGGCGCGCCGCGGTGCGCGAGCAGGCCCATCTGCAGCGCGGTCAGGTCGCTGTAGCCGACCCAGCGCGTGCCCGCGTCCACGCTCTTGGCCAGCAGCTTCCAGTCGATGCGATCGAGCAGGCGCGTCAGGCCGTAGCCGCCGCGCGCGGCGAGCGCGACGCCCGGGCGGGCGCGCGCGACGCGGTGGATGGCGTCGAGGCGCAGGTCGTCGTCGCCGCCGAAGCGCAAGTGCTTGGCGAGCGCGGACTCGTCGATGGCGACGTCGAAGCCGAGGGTCGCGAGGCGCTTGGCGGCGAGCCGCAGCGGCGCGGCCTTGGCGAGCACGCCGGAAGGGGTGTAGATGGTCAGCGAAGTCATGCGGGCGCTCCTCGAGCGTCGGGCGGAACGGGGGAATCGGGATCGATCTCGACGGCGACGCCCACCGGGATCGGATCGTCGACGGTGACGTCGGCGATGGGGATGGCGCCGTCCTCGGCCGGCTCGCGGCGCGCGGCCTGACGCGCCTTGTGCGCGGCGCGGCGCTCGGCGAAGAAGTCGCGCAGCAGCGTGCCGCACTCGGACTCCAGGCAGCCGCCGACGACCGTGGTGTGGTGGTTGAGCTGCGGCAGCGCGAACAGGTCGACGACGGAGCCGGCGGCGCCGGTCTTGGGGTCGCGCGCGCCGAACACGATGCGCTTGAAGCGCGCGTGCATCAGCGCCATCGCGCACATCGCGCACGGCTCGAGCGTGACGACCAGCGTGCAGTCGGGCAGCCGGTAGTTGTCCAGCAGTTGCGCGGCGTGGCGCAGCGCCACGAGCTCGGCGTGCGCGGTCGGGTCGGTGGTGGTGATGGGCCGGTTGTAGCCGGTGGCCACGACCTGCGGCAGGCCGTCCGCGTCGTCGCGCAGGATCACCGCGCCCACCGGCACCTCGCCCACCAGCCACGCGTTCTGCGCCTGGTCGAGCGCCTGGCGCATCGCGCGCTCCTCGGCGGGCGAGAACGGCGCGGCGGGCAGGTGAGTCGAATCGGATTCCAAGATGGCGGCGTCGTTCAACGCGCTTGGTCGGCGGCGCTCGCCGCCTGGTCGGCCGTGTGCTGCGCGTCGGCCTGGATGGCGCGGGTCACCTCGCGCTGGTACTGCGAGGTCATCTGCTGCGGCGTGCCGTTCAGCGGCACGGTGGCCGCATCCGACGCCGCGCCCGCCGCCGGCAGGAAGCGTTGGCTGGCGTGCAGCTGG
>DASQCX010000849.1:0-3201 GCA_035634455.1 Burkholderiaceae bacterium | reverse complement strand
GACCCGCCCCGCCGGCGCTTTTCATCGGTACAAGCGATAATGGCGGTTCATGACAGAAGCACTCCAAGCCCAGGTCCCGGCTCAAACGGACCAAGCCCCCGAGCAAAAAGCACCGGCCCCGTCCCGTTTCGACACCCTGCCGCTCGACGCCAAGCTGCTGCGCGCCGTCGCCGACCAGGGCTACGCCTTCATGACGCCGATCCAGGCGAAGGCGATTCCGCTGGTCCTTCAGGGCCGCGACGTGATGGGCGCTGCCCAGACCGGCACCGGCAAGACCGCCGCGTTCTCGATCCCGCTGCTGCAGAAGATGATGCGCCACGAGACGGCCAGCGTCTCGCCCGCGCGCCACCCCGTGCGCGCGCTGGTGCTGGCGCCCACGCGCGAGCTGGCCGACCAGGTCGCCCAGAACATCAAGGCCTACGCCAAGCACTCCAACCTGCGCGTGGCCGTCGTCTTCGGCGGCATCGACATGAAGCCGCAGACGCTCGAACTCAAGGCCGGCGTCGAGGTGCTGATCGCCACGCCGGGCCGCCTGCTCGACCACATCGAGGCCAAGAACTGCGTGCTCAACCAGGTCGAGTACGTCGTGCTCGACGAGGCCGACCGCATGCTCGACATCGGCTTCCTGCCCGACCTGCAGCGCATCCTCAGCTACCTGCCCAAGCAGCGCCAGACGCTGCTGTTCTCGGCCACGTTCTCGCCCGAGATCAAGCGCCTGGCCAACAGCTACCTGCAGGATCCGGTCACCGTCGAGGTGGCGCGCGCCAACGCGACGGCGTCCACCGTCGAGCAGCGCTTCTACAGCGTCACCGACGACGACAAGCGCGCCGCGGTGCGCCAGATCCTGAAAGCACGCGACCTGCGTCAGGCCATCGTGTTCGTCAATTCCAAGCTGGGCGCCGCGCGCCTGGCGCGCTCGTTCGAGCGCGACGGCCTGCGCACCTCGGCGCTGCACGGCGACAAGTCGCAGGACGAGCGCCTGAAGTCGCTGGCCGCGTTCAAGAAGAACGAGGTCGACGTGCTGGTGTGCACCGACGTGGCCGCGCGCGGCCTGGACATCGCCGACCTGCCCGCCGTCTTCAACTTCGACGTGCCGTTCAACGCCGAGGACTACGTCCACCGCATCGGCCGCACCGGCCGCGCCGGCGCGTCGGGCCTGGCGGTGACGCTGGTCACGCGCGACGACGCCCGCAACATCTCGGACATCGAGAAGCTGATCAACAAGAAGATCGAGCTCGAGCCGTTCGAGGTCGAGGACGACCGCCCCCGCCGTCCGCCGCGCCGCCAGTTCGACGACGAGCCGCGCCGCGAGTCGCCGTCGTTCGCGCGCAGCCCCGCGGCGCCGCAGAAGAGCCGCGATCCGTTCTTCGACCGCCCCTACGAGGCCAGCAGCGCCGCCGCCGAGAAGCCCGAGTGGGAGAAGGCCGTGCCCGCGGCGCCGGTCGGCCGGCCGGCGATCTCCGCGAACATCCGCTCCAAGCGCAAGGTCGCGTCCCTGCTGGGTGGCGGCAGCAAGGCCTAGGAGCGCACCGCTCGGATCGACGAAGCCCCGCCGCAGCGATGCCGCGGGGCTTTTTCGTTCAGGAGGCGACGGCCGCGAGACGCTGGCGCGCCAGCTGCGCCGGCAGTGTCGACAGGCTCAGGTGGTCGGCGGCGTGGCCCAGCGCGCGCACCAGCCGCCACTGCCAGGGCGCGAGGCGCCAGTCCGCGCCGGCCAGGCCCAGCCGTTCGAGGATGTCTGCAGGCAGCGCCTGCACCGCCGCGCGCAGCAGCAGGCCCTGCAGCGGACGCAGCGGGCCGGGCAGCAGCGGCATGGCGCGCATGATGGCCAGGAACTCCAGCACGATGGCCGACGGCTCCAGCAGCGGGCGCATGCGGTCGAGCAGCGCGTCGAGCTCGCGTTCCGAGCCCGGCGGCGACGGCACGCCGTAGAGGCGGGCCGAGGCCTGGTTCTCGACATAGAACGCGTCGCGCTGCGCGGCGTCCAGCGGGCGCACGCAGCGGACGTAGCCTTGCAGGAAGCCGAACGTGGCCGTCGCGTGCACCCACGTCAGCAGCTCGACGTCGTCCGCGCGGTACGGCACGCCGGCCGGCGTGTGGCCGGCGATGCGCGCGTGGCCGGCGTTGATGCCGCGGATCATCGCCTCGGTGCGGCTGCGCGCGCCGAAGACCGTCATCATCGAGGCGTAGCCGGTGCGCTGCAGCCGCGGCAGCGGCGCCGTGCGGAAGGTGGTGTGATCCCATACCCCAGACCGTACCCGCGGCTCGGCCAGCTCCAGCAGCACGGCGGCGACGCCGCCCACCAGCAGCGCGACGGGATTGGCGAACACGCGCCACGACACCGAGCCGGCCGCGAGCAGCGCGGCTTCGCCGGACGGCTGCAGGAAATCGTCGGGCCGCGTGCCCGTCGGATAGACCAGGCCCGCGATCCTGCTCTGCAGTGGCCGGCTCGCCACTGTCAGCGCGGCGCGCAAGGGATTCGAAGGATTCATTCGGGATGATGGCGAGGGTTCACGCGCTGCGGCGAGAATGCGGGCGGCGTGCGGGCCTCGTGCCCGCGCCGAACGCGCGGGTGTCATGCGGTCACGCGACAGCCGACGTAGCGACAACAAGCAAATTATCGGGGTGGAAGGATGGGATCGATCTGGGCAGGCGCCGTGCGCCTGCGCGACGTGCGCACGCGAGTCTGGCGTGTCGCCGTGTTGTGGGGACTGTCGCCGCTGGCGCTGGCGGCCTCGGTGCCGTGGACGCCGAGCACGAGCGCGCGCCATGCGATCGAGGTGCTGGTCGACGATGGCGGGCTGCCGCTGACGGTGAGCCAGTGGCCGCTGCCGCGCGAGGCCGTGCAGCGCGCGCTCGACACGCTGCCCGCGGACCTGCCGCCCGCGCTCGCCGCCGCGCGCGCCCAGGTGCAGGCCGAGCTGCGCGCGCAGCAGTCCGCCCGCGTCGGCCTGACGCTGCGCGAGCGCAAGGACGCGCTGCCGGCCTTCGGCGACGACGCCACGCCCGGCAGCAGCCTGCAGCTGCGCAGCGGCGAATACGACGGGCCGCATCTGGCGCTGCAGGCCGGCGGCCGGCTCGATCCGGTGGCGGACTCGGGCCAGGTGCATGCGACGGCGCGGCTCGACGACAGCGCGATCGTCACCGACGCGTTCGGCGTCCAGGCGCAGGCCTGGGCACATCGCTCGTGGTGGGGGCCGG
>DASQCX010000848.1:0-2593 GCA_035634455.1 Burkholderiaceae bacterium | reverse complement strand
TTCGGCGCGCTGGCCGTCACGCGCGCCGCGCTGCCGGTGCTGCGCGAGCAGCGGGGCGGGGCGATCGTCAACATGTCCAGCCTCGGCGGGCAGCTGTCGTTCGCCGGCTTCGGCGCGTACTCGGCGACCAAGTTCGCGCTGGAGGGCGCGTCCGAGGCGCTGGCGCAGGAGCTGGCGCTGTTCGGCATCAAGGTGCTGATCGTCGAGCCGGGCCAGTTCCGCACCCAGCTGGCCGGCGCGGGCATGCGCCACATGCCCGAGCTCGCCGCCTATGCCGCGACGGTCGGCGGCACGCGCGCGTTCGCGCACGACATGCACCAGACGCAGGCCGGCGATCCGCGCAAGGCGGCGGCCGCGATCGAGCGCGCGCTGGCGGCGCCCGTCACGCCGCTGCGGCTGCAACTGGGCGGCGATGCCGTCGACGCGGTGCGTGCCCACGCGCAGGCGCTGCTGGCCGACCTCGACGCGTGGGAGGCGGTCGGCCGCGGCACCGATTTCGACGCGCGTTGAGCCTGCGCCGGATCAGGGCGCCGGCACGCCGGCCAGCGTCAGCAGCAGGCCGGCCAGCGCGGCGCCCAGGATCACCGGGATCACGCCGCGCTTGAAGCGGAACAACGCGAACGCGGCAGCGGCGCCGATGGCCAGCGACGCCCAGTCGAACGGCCCCGGCCAGCCGTGCGGCCACAGCACGTGCAGCGCGAAGAAGGCCGCGAGGTTGACGATGACGCCGACGACCGCCGCCGTCACCCCCGTGAGCGGCGCCGTGAACTTCAGGTTGCCGTGCGTGGACTCGATGAACGGCCCGCCCGCCAGGATGAAGAAGAACGACGGCAGGAACGTGAAGAACGTGACCACCGTCGCCGCGACCGCGCCGGCCAGCGCGAGATCGCCCGGCCCGAACACGGCCTGGGTCCAGCCGCCGACGAAGCCGACGAACGCGACGACCATGATCAGCGGGCCCGGCGTGGTCTCGCCCAGCGCCATGCCGTCCAGCATCTGCGCGGCCGTGAGCCAGTGGAAGTGCTCGACGCCGCCCTGCACGACGTAGGGCAGCACCGCGTAGGCGCCGCCGAAGCTCAGCCACGCCGTCTTGGTGAAGAACCACGCCATCTGCGTCAGCGCGCCGTTCCAGCCGAAGGCCGCCGTCAACGCGCCGATCGCGCAGGCCCACAGCGCCGCGAAGGCCGCCACGATGCGCAGCGCGCGCGGCCACGCGAAGCGCGCGTGCGCGGGCACGGGGCTGGCGTCGTCGATGAGGGCGGGCGCGTGCGCGCCGGCCGCGCCGCCCTGCGAATCGCCGCGCTGGAACTTGCCCGGCGCGATCCTGCCGCCGATCGCGCCCACGGCGCCCGCGCCCAGCACGATCAGCGGGAACGGCAGCCGCAGCACGAAGATCGCCACGAAGGCCGCGACGGCGATGCTCCACAGCCAGGCGTTGGTCAGCGTGCGCGAGCCCACGCGCCAGGCCGCATGCAGCACCAGCGCCGTCACCGCCGGCTTGATGCCGTGGAACAGCCCCGCGATCGCCGGCAGCTGGCCGAAGGCCATGTAGATCCAGGACAGCGCGATCAGGATGAACAGCGACGGCAGCACGAACAGCCCGCCCGCGACCAGCCCGCCCGCGGTGCGGTGCATCAGCCAGCCGACGTAGGTGGCCAGCTGCTGCGCCTCCGGGCCCGGCAGCAGCATGCAGTAGTTCAGCGCGTGCAGGAAGCGCCGTTCCGAGATCCAGCGCCGGCGCTCGACGAGCTCCTCGTGCATGACCGCGATCTGCCCGGCCGGCCCGCCGAAGCTGACGAAGCCGAGCTTCAGCCAGAAGGCGAAGGCCTCGCGGCGGGGCGGCATGGCGGAGGGCGAGGCGTCGGCGAGGGGCGGCGGCATCGGCCGCATCGTAGCGGGCCTCGATGACGGGCCTTGCATGACGACCGTACCTGAATTAATATCGAAAGAACACGATATTACGATGTATCCCGTCAAATCCGACGTTCTCGCCGCCCTGGCGGCGTTGGCCCATTCCGTGCGCCTCGACATCTTCCGCGTGCTGGTTCAGGCAGGTCCGGACGGCGTCACGCCGACCGCGCTGGCCGGGCTCGTGCAGCCGGAGCTCAAGCAGAGCACGCTCGCCACGCATCTCAAGGAGCTGGTGTCCGCGGGCCTGGTCGCGAACGCGCGCGCGGGCCGCAACGTCGTCTATCGCGCCGACTACGACCGCATGAGCGGCGTCATCGGCTACCTCACCGAGAACTGCTGCGCCGGCGCGCCCTGTGCCGCCGAGTCCGCGAATGCAGCCTGCGGCTGCTGACACGAGCGCCTGTCCGAAGGAGCCCCCATGAAGCGCTTCCACGTCCATGTCCACGTCGAGAACCTGCAGGCGAGCATCGCCTTCTATTCGAAGCTCTTCGCGGCCGAGCCGAGTCGCGTCGAGAGCGACTACGCCAAGTGGATGCTCGAAGACCCTCGGATCAACTTCGCGATCTCGACCCGGGGCGGGAAGCCGGGCGTCGACCACCTGGGCTTTCAGACCGACAACGAAGAGGAGCTCGCCGCGCTTAAGGCACGGGCGCAAGCCGCAGATATGGCGCTCCTCGACGAG
>DASQCX010000847.1:0-3782 GCA_035634455.1 Burkholderiaceae bacterium | reverse complement strand
CAGTCGATGGCATGGTCGGCCCAGACCAGGCAGGCGCCGAGGATCAGCGTCGCCGCGAGCACGCGCGCCAGGAAGCCGAACCAGCCCGGATGCGGCTTGTAGACGCCCAGGCGCACCAGCCCGAACAGCAGCCAGAAGGCGTTGAGCGTGGCCCCCAGGCCGATCGACAGCGCCAGCCCGCCGACGCCGATGTGCAGCCCGAACACGAACAGCAGGTTCATCAGCTGCGTGAACACGAGCACGGCTATGGCGATGCGCACCGGCGTCCGCGTGTCCAGCTGCGCGAAGTAGCCGGGCGCGAGGATCTTGACGCTGACGATGCCCAGCAGCCCCAGGCCGTAGCCCTGCAGCGCCGGCACGGTGCCCAGCACGTCGGCGGCCTGGAAGTGGCCGTAGTGGAACAGCACCGCCAGCAGCGGGCGCGCGAACACCAGCAGCGCGATCGCGCAGGGCAGCGTCTGCAGGACGACCAGGCGCAGGCCCCAGTCGATCATGCCGGAGTAGCCGTCCTTGTCGCCGCGGGCGCGCGCCGCCGACAGCTGCGGGATCAGCACCACGCCCAGCGCCACGCCCAGCAGCGAGGTCGGGAACTCCATCAGCCGGTCGGCGTAGGTCAGCCAGGACACCGACTTCGTGGCCAGGTGCGACGCGATCTGCGTGTTGACCAGCAGCGACACCTGCGCCACCGACACCCCCAGCAGCGCCGGCGACATCTGCTTGAGCACGCGCCCGACGCCCGGATGGTGCCAGGCGTCGACCAGGCCGCGCCAGGTCGTGCGGATGTGCGGCATCAGGCCGAGCGCCTTCAGCGCCGGGATCTGGATGCCGGCCTGCAGCACGCCGCCCAGCATCACGCCGACGGCCAGCGTGTAGACGCCGGGCAGGCCGTGCGCCTCGAACGTCGGCGTGAGGCCGCGCGCGGCCACGATGACGGCGACGTTGAGCAGGATGGGCGTCGCCGCGGGGATCGAGAAGCGGCCCCAGGTGTTGAGGATGCCGGCCGACAGCGCCACCATCGACATGAAGCCGATGTAGGGGAACATCACGCGCGTCATCAGGACGGCGGCGTCGAACTTCTCCAGGCCCGAGGCCATCGCCCACACCAGCGCCGGCGCCGCCACGACGCCCACCACGCAAGTGGCCAGCAGCGCCCAGGCCAGCACGGTGGCCACGGCGTCGATCAGCTTGTGCGTGACGGCGTCGCCGTCGGAGATCCGCGTGTTGGCCAACAGCGGCACGAAGGCCTGCGAGAACGCGCCCTCGGCGAACAGCCGGCGCAGCAGGTTGGGGATGCGGAAGGCGACGTTGTAGGCGTCGGTGAAGCCGCTCGCGCCGAAGCTCGCGGCGATCAGCTGTTCACGCACCAGGCCGGACACGCGCGAGGCGAGCGTCAGCAGCGATACCGTCGAGGCGGCCTTGAGAAGATTCATCTGGAGCCGCTGGCGGCAGCGCTGCGGCGTTGTTGGGGTTCTGGCCGCGGATTATAGGAACCGCCCTTCCCGATGACCGTCGAGCGCCCGGGGCATCCCCCTTTTGCGCGAACCGCCGCGATGGGTACCGATACAATGTCCAGATCCGCTCCCTGATCCAGTCCCGAGAGCGGCCGTCGATCCTCGACGTCTTCTCCAGCAGTCGGCCTTCACGACTGGTGCCCGCTTCAAACTGCGCGGCGCAGCAGGCCGACCCGCGATGCCCGGCACATGACCGGGCCCGAAAACAACTCCATGAACTTTGACGAACTCGGCCTGGCCGAGCCGCTGCTGCGTGCGGTGCGCGAAGCCGGCTACACCACCCCGACCCCGATCCAGCTCCAAGCCATCCCCGTCGTCCTGCAAGGCGGCGACCTCCTCGCCGGCGCGCAGACCGGCACCGGCAAGACCGCCGGCTTCACGCTGCCGATGCTGCACCGCCTGCTCGAGAGCGGCCCGAAGAAGCTCGCCAACGGCCGCCCGCCGGTGCGCGCCCTGATCCTGACCCCGACGCGCGAGCTCGCCGCCCAGGTCGAGGAAAGCGTGCGCACCTACGGCAAGCACGTCTCGCTGTCCAGCATGGTGATCTTCGGCGGCGTCGGCATGCAGCCGCAGATCAACCGCCTGCACAAGGGCGTCGACATCCTCGTGGCCACGCCCGGCCGCCTGCTGGACCTGCACCAGCAGCGCGCGGTGGACCTGTCGCACATCGAGATCTTCGTGCTCGACGAGGCCGACCGCATGCTGGACATGGGCTTCATCCACGACATCCGCAAGGTGCTCGCGGTGCTGCCGCAGCAGAAGCAGAGCCTGCTGTTCTCGGCCACCTTCAGCGACGAGATCAAGGCGCTGGCCGACCGCCTGCTGAACAAGCCGGGCCTGATCGAGGTCGCGCGCCGCAACCAGACCAACGAGATGATCGAGCAGGCCGTCCACCCGGTCTCGCGCGATCGCAAGAAGCAGCTGCTGTCGCACCTGATCAAGTCGGGCGACTGGCACCAGGTGCTCGTGTTCACGCGCATGAAGCACGGCGCCAACCGCCTGGCCGAATTCCTGAACGACGACGGCATCACCGCGATGGCCATCCACGGCAACAAGAGCCAGACGGCCCGCACCCGCGCGCTGTCCGAGTTCAAGGCCGGCACGCTGCAGGTGCTGGTGGCCACGGACATCGCCGCGCGCGGCATCGACATCGACCAGCTGCCGCACGTCGTCAACTACGAGCTGCCCAACGTGCCGGAAGACTACGTGCACTGCATCGGCCGCACTGGCCGCGCCGGCGCGCAGGGCCGCGCGGTGTCGCTGGTGTGCGTCGACGAGGACATCTTCCTGCGCGACATCGAGCGGCTGATCAAGCGCGCTATCCCCAAGGAAGTCGTCGCCGGCTTCGAGCCCGATCCGACCGAGCGCGCCGAGCCCATCGTCCTGGGCCGCACCACCATCGGCGTGCGCGGCCCGGCCTCGGGCGGACGCGGCAACGGCGGCGGCCACCACGCGCGCGGCGGCCACGGCGACCGCGGCGGCAACAGCCATGGCAACGGCGGCGGCGATCGCAATCGCGGCCAGGGGCGTCCGGGCGGCGCGCCGGGCGGACGTCCGGCGCAGCAACAGCGTCCCCAGGGCTCGTCGGGCTCGCACGCGGGCGCCAAGCCCGCGCACGGCACGCCGCACGCCGGCCACGGCGGCGCGCGTCCCGCCAACCCGGGCCACGGCAACCACGGTGGTGGCCGTCCGGCGGGCGGCGGTGGCCGTCCGCAAGGCGGCGGCCAGCGCGCGGCGCTGACCTCGCCGTCCGGCGGCAAGGGACCGGTCAAGCGTTGACCACCCGCCCTCGCTGAGAAAGCCTACAGGCCCGCGCGCGCAAGCCGCGGGTCTTTTCCATTCCGGCGCCGAACTCGGGCGCTCCGTGGATTGCTGCACGCACGCCGGACACGCGCCCGGGCCGCCCGACGGGAAAATCGGGGACTGCCGCCCCGCGGCCTCCGAACCCGTCCCGCGGCCCGTGGACCTGCACACCCTCTTCCTCGCCCAGACCTGCCTGCTCGCCACGACGGCCGCGATGCTGTGGGTGTCGCGCAGCGACGCCGATCGCGGCAGCGGCATGTGGACGTGGCGGATCGCCATCACCAGCCAGGCCGTCGCCTACCTCGTGCTGGCGATCCCGGCGACGGGGCCGGCGGCCATCGCCACGGGCCTGCTGGCCAACCTGGCCGGGGCGGTCAGCGTGGCGCTGTTCTTCATCGGCATCCGCCGCTTCACGGGCCTGGGCTTCGACATGCTGCCGCTGGCGGCGATGGTCGCGGCCGTGACGAT
>DASQCX010000846.1:0-3923 GCA_035634455.1 Burkholderiaceae bacterium | reverse complement strand
TGATCTCGATGATGACCTTGCCGCCCTCGTGCGAGGCATGCAGCGCCAGCCGGCCCTCGGTCGGCTTGCCCCGGGCCGCCCGGTCGGCCGGCAGCTCGATGCCGTGGTCGCAGGAGTTGCGCACCAGGTGGGTCAGCGGGTCGGTGATCTTCTCGACCAGGCTCTTGTCCAGCTCTGTCGCCTCGCCCTGTGTCACCAGCTCGACCTTCTTGTCCAGCTTGGCGGCGAGGTCGCGCAGCATGCGCGGGAAGCGGTTGAACACCAGCGACATCGGGATCATGCGGATCGACATCACCGCTTCCTGCAGGTCGCGCGTGTTGCGTTCCAGGTCGGTCAGGCCGGCCAGCAGCTGCTGGTTCAACTGGCCGTCGCGGCTGTTCTGGGCCAGCATGGCCTGCGTGATCACGAGCTCGCCGACCAGGTTGATCAGCTGGTCGACCTTCTCGATCGAGACGCGCAGCGTGGCCTGGTCGGGCGACGCGGCCTTGGCGTCGGCGCGGGCGGCGGCGCGCGGCGCGGCGGCGACGGCCACCGGGGCGGGCGCGGCGGCCTCGCCCGCGTCCGCGGGGGTCGGCGCGGCGTCGGCGGCGGCGTGCTCGGGCAGCGGCTCGAAGAAGCCGTAGCCCGGATCGACCGGGTTCTCGACGGGCGGGGCGCCCGCGTTCTCGGGGAAGAAGCCGTAGCCGGGGTCGGCCGGGCGCAGCTGGATCTTGTCGCGCGCCACGTGGAAGGTGAACAGGTCCAGCAGCTCGCTGTCGGACGTCGTCGTCACGACGCGGAAGCGGCGCATGCCGTCCGCGGCGCGGCCGGCGTCCAGGGCCTCGATGGTGCCGAGGTCCTCGATCTCCTTGAACAGCTCGCTCAGGGCGTCGGCGGTCTCGGGCCTTTCCAGCGGGCCGACGACCAGCTCGATGGCGCGCGTCGTGGCCTTGGGCACGGGCATCGAGGTCAGCGTCGGGCTCACGACGGCGGGCGCCGGCGCGGGCTTGGGGGCGGATGCGGGCGCCTGGCCCTCGGCCATCGCGCGGATGCGGCCCAGCAGCTCGCTGGTGTCGGGGGCGCTGCTCGCCGAGCCCTGGTGCACGGCCAGCTGCGCCTTGAGCGCGTCGCCGGCGGACAGCAGCACGTCGACCATCGCCGACGTCGGGTTCAGCTCGTGGCGGCGCAGCTTGTCCAGCAGCGTCTCCATCTGGTGCGTCAGCGCGGCGACGTCGGAGAAGCCGAACGTGGCGGCGCCGCCCTTGACGGAGTGCGCGCAGCGGAAGATGGCGTTGAGCTCCTCGTCGTCGGCGGCGTCGACGTTGAGCTCCAGCAGCATCTGCTCCATCTGCTCCAGGTTCTCGCCGGCCTCCTCGAAGAACACCTGGTAGAACTGGCTCAGGTCGATGCCCGCCGAGCTGCTGTTGTTGCTGGTCTCACCCATGAATCTCTCCTGATCCGGAATTCTTTTGCCCGTGCCTGACGGCGCCTCAGCGGACGACCTTGCCGATGACCTCGATCAGCTTGGCGGGATCGAACGGCTTGACGAGCCAGCCCGTGGCGCCCGCGGCGCGGCCGGCCATCTTCATCTGGTCGCTGGACTCGGTGGTCAGGATCAGGATCGGGGTCTGCTTGAACTTCGGGTTCTCGCGCAGCTTCTTGGTCAGGCTGATGCCGTCCATGCGCGGCATGTTCTGGTCGGTCAGCACGAGGTTGTAGTCGCGCTGGCCGGACTTCTCGAACGCGTCCTGGCCGTCGACGGCCTCGACGACGTTGAAGCCGGCGTTCTTCAGGGTGAACGAAACCATCTGGCGCATCGAGGGCGAATCGTCCACGGCAAGAATCGTGTGCATTTGCAGTTCTCCGGAAAGGTCTTGGATAGGCTTGAAGAAGGAGGCTCAGAACAGTTCGATGGAACCCGCGTCCATCTCGTCCTGCGTCACGGGGTTGGGGCGCATCGGGGCGTCCTCGACGACGGCCTCGCCGTCCTCGTCGTCGCCCATGGCATCGCGCGCGATGCGGTCGGCGCAGTTGCGCAGCCGGCGCTGGGTGTGCGCGATCAGCTGCGTGGCCATGTCCTGGAACTGCAGCGCGGTGATCGCGCCGGCCAGGCTCTGCAGCGCCTCCTTGATGGGCGCGGTGTCGAGGTTGACCTTGGGCGCCTCGTCGCGCAGCACGTTCATCTGGTTCGACGCGCCGTAGAAATGGCCCATCAACGCCTCGCCGGCGTCCTCCAGCAGGCGCTGCAGGCGCTCCAGGTCGTGCGAGGCGACCATCAGGTGATCCTGCAGGTCGGCCGCCGCGACCAGCGGCAGGCCTCCGCCGGGCGGTGGGGACTGGGCGTCACTCGTCAGCATCGTGGCTCCAAGCTCGTTGTCGTGTCTTTCGGGGCGAGGCGACCCTGGCGCCTCGAATCCTCGGGGATTGCGCCTGATTCTTCGGCAGGGACCGCCCGAACATTGAGGGGATCACGTCGGAAAACGTCGTCCTTTTCTTGCCGGGCGTGGCCGAGTACCGTTCCGGGTGCGGTTTTTGGCACCCGCGGGCCCCCCGCCCGGCCGCGCGGCGGCATGGAAACGCGCGGATACACTCGTCCCATGCCATCGCATGCCGCCCCGGCGCGCCGCATCCCGCTGCGCGTGCTGCACCTGGAGGACTCGGAGCTCGACCACGAGCTCGAGATGGCCCACCTGCGCCGCGGCGGCACCGCGGTCGAATCGATGCGGGTCGATTCCGAGCTGGCGTTCCGGGCGGCGCTGCGGCAGCCGTGGGACATCGTCCTGTCGGACTTCAACGTCCCCGGCTTCTCGGGCCTGGCGGCGCTGGAGATCGTCAAGGCGCTGGACCGGCCGCTGCCCTTCATCCTGATCTCGGGCGAGATCGGCGAGGACGTCGGGGTCGCCGCCATGCGCAACGGCGCCAGCGACTACCTGCTCAAGGCCAACCTGGCGCGCCTGGCGCCGGCGGTGGAGCACGCGATCGACGCCAACGAGGTCCGGCTGGCGCGCGAGCGGGCCGACCACGAGCTGGCGATGTCGCGCCAGCGGCTGTCGGAGCTGGCGCAGCACCTGCAGACCAGCGTCGACAAGGAGCGCGCCGCGATCGCGCGCGAGATCCACGACGACGTCGGCGGTTCGCTGACCGCGCTGAAGTTCGACCTCGCGTGGATCGCCCGCCATTCGAAGGAGGCCCAGGTGCAACAGCGGGCGGTCGCCGCCCTCGAAGTGGTGACTCACGCCATCGAATCCAGCAAGCGGATCATGCACAATCTGCACCCGGCCATCCTGGAGCAGGGCCTGGTGGCCGCGCTGCAGTGGATGGCCACCCGCTTCGAGAAGCGCACCGGCGTCGCCTGCGCCTTCCGCACCAGCCACGAGACGATGCAGCTGCCGCCGCGCGTGCCGCTGGTGGCCTACCGGACGGCGCAGGAAGCGCTCACCAACATCACCAAGCACGCCAACGCCACGCGGGTGCGCATCGACCTGTCGCTGGCCGGCGGCGTGTTGTCGCTGGAGATCAGCGACAACGGCATCGGCCTTCGCGGCGCCGACCTCGCCAAGGCGCGCAGCTTCGGCATCCGCGGGCTGCACGAGCGGGCTTCGACGGTGGGGGGGTGGGTCGACCTGTCCAGCGGCGCGCAGGGCACCACGCTGATCCTGTCCATCCCCCTGGAGGACGCGGCCACCCATGCCGCGGACTTCGACGGGGGAGGTGAAACGGGGCCGGCATCCGGCGACAATGACGACGATCCATCGGCCTGGGGGGCCCCATGATCCGAGTGATTCTCTGCGACGACCACGCCCTCATCCGCCGCGGCATCCGCGACACGCTGTCCGACGCCGACGACATCGAGGTCGTGGGCGAGGCCGGCGAGTACGGCGAGCTGCGCGGCCTGCTGCGCGCGACGACCTGCGACGTGCTCGTCCTCGACATCAACATGCCCG
>DASQCX010000845.1:0-2365 GCA_035634455.1 Burkholderiaceae bacterium | reverse complement strand
GGCTGGCCCACTCCCTCGCCTCGACGACCGCCCCGATGTCCGCCACGCCCGAGTCCACCACCACCCTGCCCGTCGACAAGGAGCTCGTGATGCGCGTGCTGCCGCTGCCGGCGGATGCCAACGTCAACGGCGACATCTTCGGCGGCTGGATCATGGCCCAGGTCGACCTGGCCGGCTCCGTGCTGCCCGCGCGCATCGCCAAGGGCCGCATCACCACGGTCGCGGTGAACCAGTTCGTCTTCAAGCAGCCGGTGTCGATCGGCGACCTGCTGAGCTTCTACGCCACGGTCGAGCGCGTGGGCAACACGTCGATCACGGTGCGCGTGGAGGTCTACGCCGAGCGCAACCCGGCCGACGTCCAGGTGGTCAAGGTCACCGAGGCCAACCTCACCTACGTCGCGATCGACCGCGACGGCAAGCCGCGCCAGATCCCGCGCTGAGGCCGCGGCTTCAGCCGATCGCCTCGGCCACCTGCCGGCCCCACTGCCGGTAGCCCAGCAGGCCCGGGTGGAATCCGTCGCGCGCCATCCAGCCCTCGGGCGTGGCGTCGTCCCTGCCCGGCCGGCGCGGGGCGTCGGGCAGCGGCAGGTGCAGGCGCGTCGTCTGGCCCGCGAGATGGCGCCGCAGCGCGTGATCCAGGTGCGCGGCGTCGCGCCCGAGGATCCAGCGCAGCGGCCGCGGCAGCAGCGCGAAGCTGCCCAGCGGCGGCAGGCCGCAGTGCCAGGTGTGCGTGACCTGGGCGCGCGTGACGGCCAGCGCGTGGATCTCGTCGAGCGCGGCGAGGAACTGCGCGGGCCGCGTCTGGTCGAGGACGTCGTTGACGCCGAGCGCCGTCACCAGCAGGTCGGCCGTCTGCAGCGTCGTGCCGGCGAGCGCACGCGCGGCGTCGCCCGCGGTGTGGCCGCTGGTGGCCACGAGCTGCCAGCCGACCGCCGCGCCGGTGCGCTCGGCCAGCGACTGCGCGAGCTGGCCGGCGAAGGCCTCGTCCTGCGTGCCGACGCCCACGCCCGCCGCCGACGAATCGCCGACGATCAGCACCCGCAGCGCGACGCGTCCGCTGCCGGCCATGCCCGCGCGCGCGCCGGCCGCCTCGGGCAGCCGCAGCGCGTTGTCGCGCACGCGCCGGCCCTGCGCCAGCAGCACGGGCAGCAGCGCGAGCTTGCACGCCTGCGTCGCGAGGCGCAGCGGCGGCGCCGTCGCGGGTGCGCGGGCGCCGCGCTGCGACGCCAGCGGATCGTCCGGAAGGGCGCTCACGGCGCGATCAGAACTTGGAGAAGTCCGGCTTGCGCTTCTGGAAGAACGCCTGGAACGCCTCCATCGCCTCGGGGCTGCGCAGGCGCTTGCCGAAGATCTCGCCCTCGACGCGCACGGTCTCCTCGACCAGCGCCTTCTGCGCGCGCCGCATCAGCGCCTTGCTCTCGCGCACCGCGCCCGGCGGCAGCGCGTTGAAGCGCTCGGCCATGCGGCGCGCGTGGTTGACCACCTCGGCCGCCGGCAGCACCGCGTTGGCGATGCCCATCTCGACCGCGGCCTCGCCGTTGAACGGCTCGCCCAGCAGCAGCAGCTCGGTCGCCTTGACGTGGCCAACGAGCTGCGTGACCAGCAGGCTGGACGCGTACTCCGGCACCAGGCCCAGGCCGACGAACGGCATCGCCAGGCGCGCCTCGTCGCTGATGTAGACCAGGTCGCAGTGCAGCAGCATCGTGGTGCCGATGCCGATCGCCCCGCCGGTGACGGCCGCGACGACCGGCTTGCCGCACGCGGCGAGCGCCTTCATGAACTGGAACACCGGCGAGTCCTCGCCCGCGGGCGGCCGCTGCATGAAGTCCTCGAGGTCGTTGCCCGAGGTGAAGATGCCCGGCTGGCCGGTGACGAGCACGGCGCGGATCGCGGCATCGGCGTCGGCCGCGGCGATGGCCTCGGCCATCGCGGTGTACATCGCCTGCGTCAGCGCGTTCTTCTTCTCGGGGCGCGCGATCTCGATGACGGCGACGCCGTTCGTGTTGACGGTGCGGATGCTCATGCGAATACCTCGTTGGGTGTTGTCTGGTGATTGTCCGCGCGCGGCTGGCGCGGATGTGAAAACGGCGGCAGGGCCGATGAACCGCGGGTAGCGATTCGCCGACTTCCTGCCGCCGCTCGGGAACGCCTGATCAGAGGCGTTCGAAGATGCCTGCCGCGCCCTGGCCCGCGCCGACGCACATCGTCACCATGCCGTACCTACCGCCGGTGCGCCGCAGGCCGTGGATGACCGAGGCCGCGCGGATCGCGCCGGTGGCGCCCAGCGGGTGGCCCAAGGCGATCGCGCCGCCGTTCGGGTTCACCTTGCTGCGGTCCAGCACGATGCCCTTGCTGTCCAGGTCGT
>DASQCX010000844.1:0-6304 GCA_035634455.1 Burkholderiaceae bacterium | reverse complement strand
CGGCGACATGATCAACGCCATCGACGAGGTCCTGGTCTTCTTCCTGGTCTCGATCATCATCACCACCTGTATGCTGTTCTGGTACACGCGCTGTATCCGCTCCACCGCTTTGGTGGTGACGGCCTCGCTCACCGCCGTGGTGTGGCAGATGGGCCTGCTGACCCTGCTGCATATCGACCTCACGCCCTATTCGGTGCTGGTGCCCTTCCTCGTCTTCGCCATCGGCATGAGCCATGGCGCGCAGAAGATGAACGGCATCATGCAGGACGTCGGGCGCGGCACGCACCGCGTGGTGGCGGCGCGCTACACGTTCCGGCGGCTGTTCGTCGCCGGGCTGACCGCGCTGCTGTGCGACGCGGTCGGCTTCGCGGTGCTGGCCGTGATCCGCATCGAGGCGATCCAGGAGCTGGCGTTCGCGGCCAGCGTCGGGGTGGCGGTGCTGATCTTCACCAACCTCGTCCTGCTGCCCGTGCTGCTGTCGTACGTGGGCGTGAGCCCCTCGGCGGCGACGCGAAGCTTGCGCGACGACCCGCAGGCGTCGGAAGGCGGCGCCAGCGGCCTCTGGAACGGCCTGGATCGCTTCACCCGCCGCGGCCCTGCGTTGGCCGCCATCGCGACGGCCGCAGTGCTGGCGGCCGGCGGCTACGCCATCGGCACGCGGCTGCACGTGGGCGACCTCGACCCCGGCGCGCCCGAGCTGCGGGCGGACTCGCGCTACAACCGCGACAACGAGTACGTCACGACCCACTACGCCGCGTCGAGCGACATCCTGGTCGTGATGGTCGCCACGCCCGAGGACCAGTGCACCCGCTACCGCACGCTGGCGCAGGTGGACCGCCTGGCCTGGCGGCTGGAGCAGCTGCCCGGGGTGGAATCGACCAACTCGATGGCGGCGCTGTCCAAGCTCGCCATGGTGGGCTACAACGAAGGGCAGCCCAAGTGGTACGAGCTGCTGCCCAACGACAGCGCGCTCGGCGGCGTCCAGACGCGCGCGCCGCGCGAGCTCTTCAACCAGGCCTGCTCGTTCCTGTCGCTGTACGTCTACCTGAAGGACCACAAGGCCGGAACGCTCACGAGCGTGGTCGACGCCGTCGAGGGCTTCGTCGCCCGCGACCAGGTCCCCGGCGCTCGCTTCATGCTGGCGGCAGGGCCCGCCGGCATCGCCGCGGCCACCAACATCGTCGTGAAGCAGGCGATGCACGAGATGCTGTGGTGGGTCTACGGCGCGGTCGTCGTCCTTTGCTGGGTCACGTTCCGCTCGTGGCGCGCGGTCGTGGTGGCCGTGCTGCCGCTGATGCTCACGTCGATCCTGTGCGAGGCATTGATGGTGGGGCTGGGCATGGGCGTCAAGGTCGCCACGCTGCCGGTGATCGCGCTCGGCGTGGGCATCGGCGTGGACTACGCGCTGTACGTGCTCAGCGTGATGCTGGCCCGATTGCGCGCAGGCGAGTCGCTTTCATCCGCGTACCTGCACGCCCTGCGCTTCACCGGGCGCGTGGTGATGCTCACCGGCGCCACGCTCGCGCTGGCTGTGGGCTGCTGGGCGCTGTCGCCCATCAAGTTCCAGGCGGACATGGGGATCCTGCTGGCATTCATGTTCGTCTGGAACATGGTCGGCGCCCTCGTGCTGCTGCCGGCCCTCGCGCACTTCCTGTTGCGCCCCAACCAACGTTCACCCCTTCCCCGACTTGCCGAGGTGGCCCATGCTTGATCCCCGAATCGCCGCGATGACGCAGGCGGCGCGCGCCGCGGGTGCGCCCGACCTGTGCGACCTGCCGCCCGCCGCCGCGCGCGGCCTGTACCGCCAGATCCTCGCCGCGGCCGATCGTCCGCCGTGCGATGTCGGCGTGCAGGATGCGCAGGCGCACGACGATTCCGACGCCGGCTCCGCGCGCGTGCCGCTGCGCATCTATTCGCCAGGCGGCGACGGGCCGCACGCGCTCGTCGTCTACTACCACGGCGGCGGCTATGCGCTGGGCGACCTGGACGGCTACGACGCGGTGTGCCGCCAGCTCTGCGCGGACAGCGGCGCCGTGGTGGTGTCGGTGGGCTACCGGCTCGCGCCGGAGCATCCTTATCCGGCAGCCGCGGACGACGCCTGGACGGCGCTGCGCTGGGTCGCGGCGCACGCATCCGACTGGAACGCCGACGCCGGCCGCCTGGCGGTGGCGGGCGACAGCGCCGGCGCGGTGCTCGCGACGGTGGTGGCGATCCTGGCGCGTGACGCGCGTGGCCCGCGCATCGCCTTCCAGGCCATGCTGTACCCGCCCGCGGCTGGTGGCCACGACGGCGCCTATCCCTCGCGCGACCGGCATGCGGACGGCCCCACGCTGACGCTGCGGACGATGCACTACTTCTCGCGCCTCGCGTTCGGACCGGAAGGGCGCGCCCGCGACTTCCGTGGGGCGCCGCTGCTGGCCGACGATCTGTCGGCCCTGCCGGCCGGCCTGGTGATGGTGGCCGCGCACGATCCGCTGCGCGACGAGGCGGTGGCCTACGGCGAGGCCCTGGCGCTGGCGGGCGACGACGTCACGGTCGTGGAGTACCTCGGCCTGCCCCATGGCTTCATCAGCATGGCCGGCGCGGTGCCCGCGGCGCGTGCGGCGCAGCTGCAACTCGGCCACGCGCTGCGCGAGGCACTCGCGCCGGCGCCGGCGGGAGAATCGGCATGACGCGCTTCGCAGCCTGCTTCGACGACGTCTGGATCGTCGACGGCGCCCGCACGCCGTGGGTCGACTACTGCGGCGCGCTGGCAGCCGTCTCGCCGACCGATCTCGGCATCCACGCCGCGCGCGCCGCGCTGGCGCGGGCCGGCGTCGCGGGCGCCGACATCGGCTCGGTGGTCGTGGCCTCGATGGCGCACGGCGATTTCGACGCCTACGTGCTGCCGCGCCATGTGGGTCTCTACGCGGGCGTCCCCATCGAGGTGCCGGCGATCCTGGCCCAGCGCATCTGCGGCAGCGGCTTCGAGGTCTTCCGCCAGGCAGCCGACCAGATCGCGCTCGGCTACGCCGACGCGGCGCTGGTGGTGGGCACGGAGTCGATGTCGCGCAACCCGGTCTGCGCGTTCACGCACCGCCAGGGATTCCGGCTGGGTGCGCCGGTGGAGTTCAAGGACTTCCTGTGGGAGGCGCTGGACGATCCCGCGGCGCGCGTCTCGATGATCCGTACGGCCGAGAACCTCGCGCAGCGGCATGGCATCGCGCGTTCTGCCGTGGACGCCTATGCCGCGCAGTCCTTCGAGCGCGCGCTCGTTGCCCAGGCGCGCGGCTGGCTGGCCGAGGAGATCGCACCCGTCGTCGATGCGCGCTTCGAGCTCACCGGCTACGAGGCGCGTGGCATCCGGCTGCCGCGCAAGGTGGAGCGCGTGGCGCAGGACACGCATCCGCGACCGTCGCCCGTGGAGGCGCTGGCGGCGCTGCGCCCGGTGTACGACGGCGGCGTGCAGACCGCAGGCAACTCCGCGGCCCTGGTGGACGGGGCCGCGGGCGCCGTGGTGGCCAGTGGCCGCTTCGTGCAGGAGCGCGGCCTGAAGCCGCTGGCACGACTGTGCGGCGCCGCGGCGGTGGGCGTCGCGCCCGAGTTCATGGGCATCGGCCCGGTGCCGGCCATCCAGGCACTGCTCGCGCAGAACGGCCTCGAGCAAGAGGACGTGGCCCTGTTCGAGATCAACGAGGCCCAGGGCGCCCAGGTGCTGGCCTGCGAACAGGCGCTGGGCCTGCCGCGCGAGCGGCTCAACGTGAACGGCGGCTCCATCGCGCTGGGCCACCCGCTCGCGGCCACCGGCGTGCGCCTGACGCTGGCCGTGGCCCGCGAGTTGCGCCGGCGCGGGCAGCGCTGGGGCGTCGCCAGCGCGTGCGTAGGCGGCGGGCAGGGCATGGCGCTGCTGGTCGAGAACACCGAGGCCGACTGACGTCGATCCATTCGAAAGCAAGCTGTGAAGATCATCACCACCGACGAAGCCGCCGCACTCATTCCCGACGGCTCGAACGTTTTCCTCGGCGGCCTGGCCATGATGGGCCTGGCCGAAGACGTCCTCCAGGGAATGGGGCGACGATTCCTGAGCACCGGCCGTCCCCGCTCGCTTAGCACCTGGGCCTGCGGCGCCATCGGCAACGGCGCGGACGGCGGCATGGTGCACCTGGCCCATCCGGGCATGGTGCGGCGCGTCGTGGCCGGCCACTTCGGCCAGACCGGGCGCGAGATGATGAAGCGCGTGCACGCGGGCGAAGTCGAGGCCTACAACTTTCCGCAGGGCTCGCTCTCCAGCCTGGTCCGACACGTCGCGAGCCGCTCGCCCGGCCTGCTGACCAAGGTCGGGCTGGGCACCTTCGTCGACCCGCGCCAGGAGGGCGGCAAGCTCAACGCGGCGTGCAGCGAAGACCTGGTGAAGCTCGTCGAGTTCGCGGGCGATGAGTGGCTGTTCTATCCGAGCCCGCGCATCGACGTCGCGCTCATCCGCGCCACCTACGCGGATGAACGCGGCAACCTCAGCCTCGACAAGGAAGGCCTGCTGCTCGAGCAGCTTTCCGCGGCGCAGGCCGCGCGCGCCAGCGGCGGCATCGTCATCGCGCAGGTGGAGGCGATCGTCGCCGCCGGCAGCCTGCATCCGAAATCGGTCAAGGTGCCGGGACTGGTGGTGGACTACGTCGTGGTCGGCCGGCCCGAGTGCCACAAACAGACGATCGCCACCACCTTCAATCCGGCGCTGTCGGGCGACGTGCGCGTGCCGCTGGCCAGCCTCTCGCCGATGCCGCTGGACGAGCGCAAGGTCATTGCGCGCCGCGCGGCGCTGGAGCTGGTGCCGGGGGCCGTCACCAACCTGGGCATCGGCATCCCGGCGGGCATTCCGTCGGTGGCGGCCGAAGAGGGCATCGCCGAGGCGCTCACGCTGAGCGTGGAGTCCGGCGTCAACGGCGGCGTGCCGGCGCAGGGGGGCGACTTCGGACTCGCCTACAACGCGGAATCCATCATCGAGCAGGCCGCGCAGTTCGACTTCTACGACGCGGGCGGGCTCGACATGAGCTTCCTCGGCCTGGCGCAGACCGACGCGAACGGCCACGTCAACGTCAGCAAGTTCAACGGGCGGCCGGTGGGCTGCGGTGGCTTCGTCAACATCACGCGCGCCGCGCGCAAGCTGGTGTTCTGCGGCACGTTCATGGCCGGCGGCCTGGAGGTCGCCGTCGAGGACGGTCGGCTGCGCATCGTCACGGAAGGCCGCGCGCGCAAGTTCGTCGAGCAGGTCGAGCAGATCACGTTCAACGGCGTCGATGCCGCCCGGCGCGGCCAGGCCGTCGTGTTCGTCACCGAGCGCGCCGTCTTCCATCTTCGGCCCGACGGCCTGGAGCTGACCGAGGTGGCGCCGGGTGTCGACATCGAGCGCGACATCCTCGCGCACATGGGCTTCGCTCCGCACGTTCGCCGTCCCGTCCCGATGGACGCCGCGCTGTTCCGGCCGGCCTGGGGCGGGCTCGCCGCGGCCCTGCGCCGGGACGCCGCCTGAATTTTCCTTTCTCGAGGCAAGAACCATGACTCCGGAATCCTTCCAGCCGGCCGGCGGACTTTTCGCCGAGCTGCCCCTGCTGCAGATCGGCTTCGACGACGCGCTGGCGCACGTGCGCCTGAACCGGCCGGCCAAGCGCAACGCGATGAACGACCCGCTGATCCTGCAGCTCCAGACCTGCCTGCAGCATCTGCCCGAAGCCATCCGTTGCGTGGTCCTCAGCGGCGACGGCGCGCACTTCTGCGCCGGGCTGGACCTGTCCGAGCTGCGCGAGCGCAGCGTCGCCGAAGGCATGCTGCATTCCCGGATGTGGCATGCGGCGCTCGATGCCGTGCAATTCGCCCGGGTGCCGATCGTCGCCGCGCTCCACGGCGCCGTGGTCGGCGGCGGCCTGGAGCTGGCCAGCGCGGCCCACATCCGCGTCGCCGACGACACGACGTACTACGGGCTGCCGGAAGGCCAGCGCGGCATCTTCGTCGGCGGCGGCGGCTCCGTGCGCATCCCGCGCCTGGTCGGCGTCGCCTGCATGACCGACATGATGCTGACGGGCCGAGTGCTCGACGCGCAGGAGGGCCTGCAGCGCGGCTTCTCGCAGTACGTGGTGCCCGCCGGCCAGGCGCTGGCAAAAGCGGTGGAGCTCGCGCGCAAGGTGGCCGGCAACGCGCCGCTGTCCAACTATGCGGTCACGCAGGCGCTGCCGCGGATCGCGGACATGCCCCCGACCGAGGGCCTGCTGATGGAGTCGTTGATGGCGGCGATCGCGCAGGGCGACGACGCCGCCAAGTCGCGCCTGCAGGCCTT
>DASQCX010000843.1:0-4504 GCA_035634455.1 Burkholderiaceae bacterium | reverse complement strand
CTACACGCAGCCCGCGCTGCTGGCGGCGCGCGGCCGCGGCGACGGCGCCACGGTGCTCGCCGCGGCGCTGACGCAGCGGCCCGGGCTGCTGCGTGCCGTCGTCGTGGCCGGCGGCCGCTACGACCTGCTGCGCCTGGCGCGCGGCCCCGTGGGCGAGTACGACGTGCCGGGATTCGGCAGCGTCCAGGATCGTGCCCAGTTCGACGCGCTGCGGGCGCTGTCGCCGCTGGCCGCGGTGCGCGACGGCGCCCGCTACCCGGCGGTGCTGCTGCTGGCCGGCGACCGCGACGGCCGCGTCGACCCGGCGCAGTCGCGCAAGATGGCGGCGCGGCTGCAGCAGGCCGATCCGAGCGGGCGGGCGATCCTGCTGCGAACCGATGTCTTCAGCGGACAACCGCCGCAGGCCAGCCTGTCGGGCGCCATCGACCAGGCGACCGACGAATACGGCTTCCTGCTGCACGAGGTGGTGGCGGCGCAGTGATGCGCTCGGCGGTGTCGTGACGGCTGCGTGGCCTGGCTGTCCGGGCCGCGATCGAGCGCCACCAATGAAAAGGAGGCGCCGCGGCGCCTCCCCGATCTCGCGTGGCGTGCCGCCCGCGATCAGCGGTCGCGCTCGCCGTTCTTCTTTTCGCGGTCGTCCTGACGCTCGCGCTCGGCCTTCTTGCGCTCGTCCTTCTGCGCGTTCTTGCCTTCGCGAACTTCGCGCGGCTGGCCCTGCGGCTGCCCCTGGGCGGCGGGCTGGCCTTGCTGCGCCTGCGGATTGGCCTGCGGTGCCTGGGGCTGTCCTTGGTACTGCGGCTGCCCCTGCTGCGGCTGGCCATAGCCCTGGCGCTGCTGGCCTTGCTGCCACGCGGGCTGCTGGCCCTGGGGTTGGGCCTGCTGACCTTGTGCCTGACCCTGGCCGTAGCCCTGGCCCGGTTGACGCTGCTGTCCCTGTTGCCACGCAGGCTGCTGGCCTTGCTGGTTTTGCGGCTGACCCGGCTGAGCCTGGCCGTAGCCCGGACGCTGCTGGCCTTGCTGCCACACCGGCTGCTGGCCCTGGGCCGGCTGACCTTGCGCCTGGCCCTGCTGCGGCTGGCCGTAGCCCTGGCCCGGCTGGCGCTGCTGGCCTTGCTGCCACTGCGGCTGCTGGCCGTTGACCGGCGCGGACTGGCGCGGCGGCGGGTCGAACTCCTGGCGGCCGCCCTGGCCCTGGCGCGCGCCGCGGTCATAGCCGCCGCGGATGGGCTGGGCCGGCGGCAGCTGCACCGCGGCCTGGCCCGGGCGGAAGGCCGGGATCGACTGGTTCGAGACGGGTTGCGGCGCCGCGGGACGGCCGGCCGGCGCGAGCTGCGCCGCCAGGTGGGCGCGCGCGGGCACCGAGTTCTGGAACGCCTGGCCGTTGGCCGTGGCGCCGGCGGGGGCGTCGATCGTCACGTTGGTCACGTTGGTGACGTTCGTGATGTTGGTGACGTTGTTGACCGTGTTGTGGCTGTTGACGTCCACGTTGCCGCGCACGCGCATGCCCACGTTGACGACGGCCGGCGCGCTCACCACGACGGCGGGCGGCGTGCCCAGCGGGGCGGGCACGATGATGCCGCGGCGCGAGCCCGGCGGCGGCGGCACGAACACGCCTTGCGGGCCCATCGGCGGCCGGCCGTAGCTCGAGCCGAGGCCGATCGACACCGAGATGCTCAGTCCCGGCGGCGGCGGCACGAAGTGGCGCTGCGGCGCGCACCAGAAGCCGGGCACGAACACGACGATGTCGCCGCGGTGCTCGTAGTACGGCTGCACCCAGGTGTAGTACGGCCGCGGCGGCGGCGCCCAGCGGCCGGCGGCCCAGACCCAGCGGCCTTCCCAGGCCCAGTAGCCACCCGTCCAGACCGCGTCCACGTAAGGCTGCGGCGGCGGCACTTCCACCAGCATCGGCGGCGGCGCCCATTGCACGGCGATCGGCTCGGGCTGCTCCAGCGGCGGGTCGACGTAGACGCTGACGACCGGCTCGTCCTGGTCCTGCGACGACGGGTCGTAGGCGGGAGCGGGTTGCTGGTATTCGGGGGCGGGCTGCTGGTAGACGGGCGCGGGCTGGTGGTACACGGGCGCCGGCGCGACGTAGCGCGGCGCGGGCGCCTCGACGACGCAGGCGGACAGGAGGGCGGCGGCGCCGAGCGCCGCGCCCAGCGTGCTCAGGCGCAGCAGTGCCTGGCGGGTCGAAGTGGTCATGAAGGGAGGATCCTCGGATGTCGCCCCTGCCATGCGGGCGGAAACGGGCATTGTCGCGGGCCCGTGCGTGTTCAACGTCCGAATCGCGGAGTTGGTGGGCCGCGGACACGCTAATTTACATTTCTCGCCGGGCCGGTGCGGCTCGTCCAGCACGATCGCCGCATCGTCACGGCAGCGGCCACGGGCCGGGGGCCATTCCGCGGCTGGAAGCGCATCGCGGACGCATGGCCCGGCGCGATCAGGCGTCGGGCGGGCCCTTGAGCTCGACGACGTTGCCCTGCGGATCGCTCAGGTAGATCGACGGGCCCTCGCCCTCGGCGCCGTAGCGCGGTTCGACCGGGCCGGCCGCGATGCCCAGCGACGCGAGGTGCGCACGGATCGCGGCCTCGTCGAAGGGCTCGACGCGAAAGCACACGTGGTCGACGTTGCGCCCCTCCTTGCCGGGCGCGGCGCCGCCGGCGCGGCCCAGCTTGCCGTCGACGGGGACGAGGTCCAGCATGGAGCGGCCCGCGCGCAGCTGGATCAGGCCGATCTCGTCGCGGCGGCGCTCGACGCGGCAGCCCAGGCCCTCGCAGTAGAAGCGCAGCATGGCGGGCAGGTCGACCACGCGCAGGACGATGTGGTCGATCTCGCGGATATGGATCATCGGTGGAGGTGGTGGAAATCGGTGCGCGAGCGTGCCGCGCGATGCGCGCACGTCACGCGCGCGCATCGCGGCAGGCGTCTCAGCCGGCTGACCCCGAGTCGCTGGGGGCGGGCAGGTACAGCTGTTCCTGCGGCACCAGGATCCACAACAGGATGTAGAGCGCGAGGCCGCAGCCGGCGAAGACGGCGCCGAGCGTGAACACGAGGCGCCACACCCACGAGGGCGTGCCGGTGATCTGCCCGATGCCGCCGCACACGCCGCCGAGCCAGCGGTCGCTGAGGCTGCGGCGGAACTGGTTCAGGGCCGATGCCGGCGCGCTGCCGCGCGTGGCCGAGCCGCTCAGCACGCGGGCCTTGGCGCGCGCGAACTCCTCGTCGGAGAGGATGCCGCGTTGATGGAGGTCGCCGAGCTTGCCGAGTTCGTCGCTGTCTGACATGGTCGTTTCTCCTGGGAAGGAAGCGTTGATCGATGGCTGCAGATTACGCTCGCGTCCCTTGCGCGGCCAGCGCCGTGCGATGGGCTGCACGGCAGGCCGACAGGGTTGCGCAACGGGCCGACGGAGGGTCGATCGGCGTGGCGCGAGGCGACCGGACGCTTCGGCCGGCTCGCGGATCCGAGCCGGGGATCCGCGCCTGGCTTCGGCGCGGCCGCCGTGCCGCGGCAGGAACGGACGCTGCGGGGCCGGTGACCTTGCTCGCACGGCCGCATGCGCCGCGGCATCGATGCAGACGCCGATTCAATGCTTCGCGTTGTCCTTGTTGAAGCCGCGCGTCGGCGCCATGGTCGGCCGCGGACCGTCGTTGGAATCGCTCAGGGGCGCCTGCCATTCGCGCAGCTCGGTGGCCAGCGACTTGTTGCCGTCGCGTTCCGCCAAGGCCATCAGCTCGAAGACGTTCTGGTCGTTGACCAGCTCATGTCCGACGCCCAGCTTGAGCTGGCGGTAGATGTGCTGCGGATCGGTCGAGTCGTTGTTCGCCTTCATGGGGCCTCCAGGTGTGGATCGCTGCGCGGCAACGGCGGTGCCCGCCCGGAGGAGGAACGCGCCGTGTGCGCAGTGTGCCCCGCGCCGGATAGACCTTGGTCGCTACAGGCGCAATTGCCCGGCGTAGCCCGTCAGCTCGAGGTAGCCCCAGCCCACGGCGCGGCCGTCCTCGGCGCGCAGCGCGGACAGGCCCTCCCAGTAGACCGTGCCGGTGGAGGCGCGGCTGTCGAGCTCCTGGTCGTCCTGCATCGCGGCGACGCGCCAGCGGCCTGCGGGCGTCGCCAGCATCCACTCGACCGGGTAGCTGGCGCGCGTGCGCGGGCTCGTCCAGCGGCGCAGCGGCTCGAAGCGGACCTCGCCGGCCGCGAAGTCGCGCAGCGCGCCCGCGGCGCTGCGATGCGAGCCGCCGGCCCAGATCACGCCGCCGTCGGCGCGCCGCAGCCGGAAGGCCATCAGCGCGGCGCCGTCCAGGAAGTTGAAGCCGACCCAGTCCCAGCCGACCGCGCCGCTGGCCAGGTACTGGTCGCTCCATTCGTGGTCGAGCCACGCGCGCCCGCTCACGTCACGCGCGGGCGCGCCGGCGCGCTCGAGGCGGCCGCGCACCGCCAGTTGCGGCTCGCTGTAGTAGTGACTGGCCTCGGCCGGATCGGGGCCCTTCTGCGACCAGCCGGACT
>DASQCX010000842.1:0-5947 GCA_035634455.1 Burkholderiaceae bacterium | reverse complement strand
CAGGGCAGGCAGGCCAGCGCGCCCGCGCACAGCAGCGCGACGGCCGCGGCCAGCGGCTTGCCGCGGCGCTCGGCCGCCTGCAGCCAGCGCTCGTAGCGCCGCTTGATCGCCTGGACGAAGCGCGGCTCGGCGGCCGCCAGCGGGGCCTTGGCCAGCAGCAGGCAGGCCAGCGCGGGCGTGAGCGTCAGCGCCACGGCCAGCGAGGCGAGCACCGAGCAGACGTAGGCCTGGCCCAGCGGCGCGAACAGCCGGCCGGCGACGCCGGTCATCGCCAGCACCGGCAGGAACACCAGCACGACGACGAAAGTCGCGTGCACGATCGCGCCGCGCACCTCGACCGATGCGCGCCAGACCACCTCGGCGGCGCGCAGCGGATTCGCGGCGGCGCGGTTCTCGCGCAGCCGGCGGTGGATGTTCTCGACGTCGACGATCGCGTCGTCGACCACCTCGCCGAGCGCGATCGCCAGGCCGCCGAGCGTCATCGTGTTCAGGCTCGCGCCGAAGTGGCGCAGCACGATCACCGCGGTCAGCAGCGACAGCGGGATGGCGCAGGTCGAGATGATCGCCGTGCGCCAGTTCGCCAGGAACAGCCACAGCACGGCGACGACCAGCGCGCCGCCGACCAGCAGCGCGATGCGCAGGTGCCGCATCGCCGTCGCGATGAACGACACCGGGCGGAAGACGCTGGCGTCCACGCGTGCCTGCTGCGCCGCCAGCGCCGGCGCGAGCTGCCCGAAGGCCTGGTCCAGTGCGCGCGTCACGGCCACCGGGTCGGCGCCGTACTGGCTCTCGATCACCAGCATCACGCCCGGCCGGCCGTCGATGCGCGCCGCGCCCACCGGCGGCGCGACGGCCTCGCGCACCTGCGCGACGTCGCCCAGGCGGACCGGGACGCCGGCGCGCCACGCCACCGGGATCCGCGCCAATTCCGCCACCGAGCGCATCTGGCCTTCCGTGCGCAGAGCCAGGCGCTGGTTCGCGCCCTCGATGAAGCCGGCGCTGCGCACGCCCGTGGCCTGGCGCGCCGCCGCGAGCACGTCGTCGACGGCCAGGCCGCTGGCGCGCAGCCGCTCGGGATCGACCTGCACCTGCCACTGGCGCACCTCGCCGCCGAAGATCACCACGTCGGCCACGCCCGGCAGCCCGAGCAGCTGCGGCTTGATCGTCCACTGCGCGATGTCGTGCAGGTCGGCGAGCGAGCGCGTGGGCGAGGTGAGTCCCGCGACCATCACCTCGCCGGTCGACGAGATCAGCGGCAGCAGCACCGGCGGCTGCACGCCGGCGGGCAGGCCGCCGCCGGCGCTGCCCAGGCGCGCGCTCACGCGCTGCTGCGCGGCCTGCGCGTCCGCGCCGTCCCTGAACGCGATCGTGACGAGCGACAGCCCCGCCAGCGACTTCGACTTCATCGTCTCCACGTCGGGCAGTCCGCCCAGCGCGCTCTCGACCGGCAGCGTCACCAGCGCCTCGACCTGCTCGGCCGACAGGCCCGGCGCCTGCGTCTGCACCATGGCCAGCGGCGGCGCGAACTCGGGGAAGACGTCGCGCCGCGCCGCCTGCAGCGCGTGCAGGCCGTAGCCGAACAGCAGCAGGGCGAGCGCGACGACGATGCCGCGACGGCGGATCGCCAGGCGGATGACGGCGTTCAGCACGGCCGGGCTCCGCGGCGCGTCAGTCGTCGCATTCGGGATCCTTGCACGCCGTGCCGCCGCCCGGCGGCGGCGCCTGCTCCTGCGCCAGCAGCAGGCCGGCGCCGCGCGTCACGACCTGCGCGCCGGCCGCCAGGCTGGCGGGCGCGAAGAAGCCTTGCGGCTGCTCGATCGCGCCGGGCAGCGCGGTGCGCGCGAAGTGCGTGGCGTCGCGCCGCACGTAGACCCAGGGCTGGTCGGCGAACCACAGCACCGCCTCGGGCGGCACGAGCACGCCGCGGTTCGCGGACGCCGGCGCCGCGAAGGCGACGCTGCAGCTCGCGTTGGCCGGCAGCGGCCGGTCGGTCTCGTACAGCTGGACGTCCGCGCCGAGCTGGGCGTCGGCCTGCGGCGAGGCCGCGATCCAGCGCGCGGCCAGGCGCGGGCCGCCGCCGCACGACGCCGTGGCCGCGCGCGGCGCGGGCTGGCCCGGCGGGATCGCGACGCGCAGGATCGCGTGGCGTCCCGACAGCAGCGCGTCGTGATCGTCGCGCCCGCGGTCGTCGGCCAGCCCGGCGCCGAACTGCAGCGCGCCCTGCCGGCGCAGGCCCTGCAGCGCGGCCTGCGCGGCCTGCGCGCCGGCGTTCGCGGCGTCGGCCGCGGCCTGGGCGGCCTGCAGGCTCTTGAGCGAGGCGTTGCGGTCGTCGTCGTGCAGGGCGCGGGTGCGGGCGAGATCGGCGTTCGCCGCGGCGGCCTGGGCCTGCGCCGCGGCCGCCTGCGACCGGGCCGCCGACAGCCGAGCCCACCAGTCGGCCAGCGGCTGCAGGTCCGCGGCGATGGCGTCGCTCGTCGCGCCCGCCGGCGCGGATGCGGCCACGAGCGGCTGCACGGCGATGCCGCCGCTGCGCTGCGCGGCGAGCGAGACCTCGACGACCGTCACGCCATCGACCACGGCGACCGGGCTCGACGCGGCGGAGGCGGCCGGCTGCGCGGATCTCGCGGCAGCGCCCGACGGTTCGTCCGTGTCGCAGGCAGCGCACAGCGCGATGAAGGCGACGGCGACGCCGGCCCGGACGACGCGCCGGGTATTGCAATGAGGCTTCATGGGCGTTCTTTTTCCGGAGCGACGGCGCCGTCGGACAGCGGCCGCTGCACGGCGTCCTCGAGCGCCGCCGCGGCCCGCAGCAGGCGGTCGAAGGCGTCCTCGCGCTGCAGGGCGGCGGCGTCGCCCTGCAGCTCGGCGAGCGCGAGATCCAGCCGGCCGGTCGCGCCCGCGTCGAACGATCGCCGCGCCGCCGCGGCCATGCGATCCTGGCGCTGCGCGACCTGCCCGGCGAGCGTCCACTGGGCAAGGGCGTCGCGCAGGCCGGCGGCCGCGCGGTCGACCTGCGCCGCGCCTTGCGCCATCGCGGCCTCGAATTGCGCGGCGGCCTCGCGCCGGTGCGCCTCGGCCTCCGCGATCGCGCCGCGATGCCGGTTGAACACGGGCAGCTCCAGGCCGGACAGCGAAAGCACGACCTTGCGGACCCCGCCGTCGAAGGTGTAGCCCGGCCCGAGGTGGATGTCGGGGTACTGGCTCGCGACCGCGAGCTGCAGCGCGGCCTGGCTGGCCTCGTAGCGCGCGAGCGCGGCCTGCACGTCGGTGCGGTTGCGCAGCGCCGCATCCAGCGCGCTCGCGTCGGCGACGGGCGCGGGCGGCTGGTCGAGGTCGTCGAGGCGGATGTCGGCCCGCGCGATCGCGGCCAGCGGCACGCCGACCGCCTCGGCGACGCCGGCCCGGGCCTGCGCCATCGCGCGTTGCGCGTCGGCCTGCTGCAGGCGCAGCTGCGCGAGCTCGGCCTCGGCCAGGTCGAGGTCGGCGCGCGGCGCCTCGCCCAGCGCGAGACGCCGCGACAGCATCTGCGCGACCTGCGCGCGCCGCGCCTCCTGCGCCGCCAGCAGCGCCGCGTCGCGCCGCGCGTGCCGCAGGTCGAGCAGCGCGGCGCGCAGGCGGCCGCGCACCTGCCACGCCGCGTCGCCCAGCTCCAGCTCGGCGACGCGGGACAGCCGCTCGGCCTGCGCGACGCGCGCATCGCGCTTGCCGCCGGTCTCGATCGGGATGTCCAGCCCCAGGCCGACGGTGTACGGCGAATCGCCGGCGCTCGGGTTGCTGGCGACCTCGAACGGCAGCGCCAGCGTCGGGTTGGGGCGCTCGCCCGCGGTCGTCTCGGCGGCCTGCGCGGCGTCCAGCTTCGCCCGCGCGACGGCCAGGTCCGGGTTGAGCCGGCAGGCGGCCCAGGCGAGCGATTCGAAGGTCCACGCCGGCGGGCGGACGGCCCCCGGCGACAGGTGCCGGGCGACCTCGGCCTGCAGTTGCGGATCGTCCAGCGAGCGACTGCGCGCCGCGGCGAGCGCGCGCTGCGCGGACAGCGGCCGCGGCGTGTACGACACGCAGCCGGCGAGCGCCAGCGCCAGGACGGCGACCCCGGACGCCCAGACGACGGCCCGCGCGTTCACCCGGCCGACTCCCGCGCGCCGGCCGCCGGCAGCGTCACGCGCACGTGCAGCCCGCGCGCGCCCGCGGCGCCGTCCAGCGCCAGCGATCCGCCGAGCCGCTCCACCGTCGTGCGCACGATGGCCAGGCCCAGCCCGGCGCCGATGCCCTGGGCGCCCGGCAGCCGGAAGAACGGATCCAGCACCCGGCGGCGATCGTCCGGCGCGATGCCGGGACCGGTGTCGATGACCTCGAGCACGACGTCCTGCTCGCGACGCGTCGCACGCACGTCCACGCGGCCGCCCGTCGGCGTGTAGCGCAGCGCGTTGTCGACCAGGTTCTGCACGATGGCCGTGACGTCCGACTCGCCGCCGCGCGCCGTCGCCGCGTCGTCGCCGGGCAGCATGCCCAGGTCGATGTCCTTGGCCTCGGCCAGCGGCAGCAGGTGCTCGATCACCGCGCGGCAGGCGCCGGGCAGCGAGGTCGCGAGGCCGGTGCCGGGCCGCTGGCTCTGGGCGCGGGCGTGGGACAGCAGCTGGTCGAGCAGGTGCCGCGCGCGTTGCAGGCCCTGGCGCAGCGCCGCCAGGCGTTCGCGCGCCGGTTCGGGCAGCGGCGTCTCGTCGAGCCGCTGCGCCTGCAGCGACAGCGCGGTCAGCGGGGAGCGCAGTTCGTGGGCCGCGTCCGCGATGAAGCGCCGCTTGTCGTCGAGCGCCGCCTGCAGGCGTTCGAACAGGCCGTTGACCGCGTGGATGAGCGGCCGGATCTCGGCCGGCACCCCGTCGACGGGCAGCGGCTGCAGGTCGTGCTGGCTGCGCGCCTGCACGTCCTGCGACAGCGTCTCGACCGGCCCGATCATGCGCCGCACCAGCGCGCCGACCACGAGCGCCAGCAGCGGGATCAGCAGCAGCAGCGGCATCGAGGAGCGCAGCGCGCCGTCGCGCGTGATCTCGTCGCGCAGAGCGGTCTCCTGCGACACGGCGATGCGCTCGCCCTTGGCGATGGAGCGCACGAGCACGCGGTACGACACGCCGCGGACCGTGACCGTGTGCAGGCCGTCCGCCAGGTCCGGCGGCAGCGGCAGCGCCACGCCGTCGCCCGCCGCCGCGGCGTCCAGGCGCTGCACGATGAGGTTGGAGTCGCGGTCGGCGTCGCTGGCGCTGCTGGCCAGCGCGTGCAGCAGGTCGGGCCGCTCGCCGATCAGCGCGACCACCTGGGCCAGCGTGTCGTCCTGCAGCTCGTCGGCCTCCGCCGCGGTGCTCAGGAACGACCACGCGGCGGCCAGCGAGGCCATGACGGCGATCGCGCCCGCCAGCCACAGCGACAGGCGCAGCCGGATCGAGCCCTTCATTGCGGCTTGGAGACGCGCCATCCCACCCCCCGCACGTTCAGGATCGCATCGGTGCCCAGCTTGCGCCGGAGCGCATGGATGAGGACGTCGACGACGTTGCTCTCCACTTCCTCGCCCCAGCCGTAGATCTGCTCCTCGAGCTGCGCCTTGGACAGGATGGCGCCCGGCCGCGACAGCAGTGCGTGCAGCAGCGCGAACTCGCGGTTGGACAGGCGCTCGCCTTCCGCGCCCTGGCGTCCCGCGGTGTGGTTGGCCGGATCCAGCCAGACGAGGCCGTTCTCCAGCACCGGCGTGATCGTGCCGCCCTTGCGGCGCACGACGGCGCGCATGCGGGCCTGCAGCTCCGGCATCTCGAACGGCTTGACGAGGTAGTCGTCGGCGCCGGCGTCGAGCCCGTCCACGCGGCTTTCGAGGGCGTCGCGCGCCGTGACCACGATCACCGGCTCGGACCGTCCGCCGGCGCGGATCCGCCGCAGCAGCAGCAGGCCGTCCTGGCCCGGC
>DASQCX010000841.1:0-1617 GCA_035634455.1 Burkholderiaceae bacterium | reverse complement strand
TGAGCATCCCGAACTGCGGGAAGCGGTAGCCGGCGCTCAGGTTCAGCAGCAGGCGCGACGGCACGGAGGCGTCGTTCGTGTAGCTGTAGTAGCGCTTGGACATCCAGTCCGCTCCGATGTCGCCGAACAGGCTGCTGTTGTCGTAGCCGAGGATGGACTTCAGCATCGTGTCGGGCGCGTCGACGACGTGCTTGCCCTTGATGTCGACCGCCACGCCGTTGCTCACGACGTTGTCGCGGTAGGTCGAGCGGCCTTCGCTGAGGCTGTTGGTCCAGCTCAGGCCCGGCATCAGGCGGAACGACAGCGAGGCTTCCAGGCCGTAGCTGCGCACGCCGCCGACGTTGGCCAGCACCACCGGATTGCCCTGGATGCCGGAACCGGGCTGCACGGCCAGCAGGCGATCGTGGAAGTCCACCAGGTAGCCGGCGATGGTCGCTTCGTACAGCGGCGCGTGCGTGCGCCAGCCGGCCTCGAAGTCGTCCGAGGTCTCGGGCTTGAGCGTGTCCTTGATCGCGTCGAAGCCGGCCACGGTGGTGGCGAACGGCGACGTGCCCGTGGCGGCGGCCTGGAACGCGCGCATGTTCTTCGAGTACGAGGCGAACAGCTCGCTGGCGCTCGAGAGCTTGAAGTTCGCGCCGACCTGCGGCAGGAAGTTCTTCTTCGCCTCGATCGTGCCGGACGGCATCGTGCCGATCAGCGCCGTGCCGTCGGTGGTCACGCGCAGGCCCTTGAAGCCGGCGGTCAGCGTCAGCGCGTCGGTGACTTCCCAGTCGTCGGCCAGCCAGTACTGGTTGGTCGTCGTCTTGAACGTGTCCTGCCACTGCGTGTAGAACGGGTTCGTCAGGAAGTTGTACGGCGACGGGAACACGTTGGCGCCGACGGCGTAGAAGCGGCGCGCCTGGTTGAAGGTGTTGTCCTCGTGCCAGAGGCCGAACTTGATCGTGTGCGACGCGAGGTCGTAGTCGAAGTTGGCGATCTCGCCGCTGCGGCTGATGTTGTACTCGGTGGTGCGGATCGACAGCGGCACGCCGTTGGGCGACGCGACGTACGGCGTGTACCAGAGGCCCTGGCCCTTGTTGGTGTGGCCGTACAGGGTCAGCGCCATGTGCAGCTTGTCCCAGGCGCGGGTCTCGAGCGTGGCGCCGGCGAGCACGTCGTCGCGCAGGCCCGAGCCGGCGTAGTAGGCGTCGTCGCACTGCGACACGTAGGTCGTGCCGCCGTTGCCGCACAGCGTGGCGGCGGCGTTGAGGGCGGCGCGGACGTCGGGGAAGAAGTTGTCCCACTTGTAGCCCAGGCGGCCGATCATCTCCTTGGACATGTCCTGGTAGTCGATCTCGCGGCGCTGCGAGGTGTTGACGAAGCCGCTCAGGCGGCTGTCGCCCCAGGTCTGCAGGTAGCCGAGGTTGAACTGCTTCTGGCGCTGGTGGCCCTCGCCCTTCCACTTCTCGGCGTCCTGGCTCGTGAAGCTCAGCGAGAAGCGGCCGATGGCGCTCCGGCCGGTGTCGACGCGGCCGTAGGTGCGGTGCTCGGCGTCGCTGCCCAGGGTCTCGCGGAAGTCGACGCCGAAGCTGTCTTCCGGCGCACGCGAGTAGAACTGGATCGTGCCGCCGAGGTTGC
>DASQCX010000840.1:0-5442 GCA_035634455.1 Burkholderiaceae bacterium | reverse complement strand
CACTACATGCGCGCCCGCGTGACTCGGCAAAAGCCTTCCCGCAAGGCGCAAAGCGCAGACGTGGCGGCGCCACGGCGAGCATTTGCAACGCGGCGGGAAGGCTTTTGCCGAGATCACCCTCCGGGCTGGGGCCCTGCGAGGGCGCGCATGTAGTGTGAACAGGCCCTAGTCGCGGTCGATGTCGCGCAACAGCTGCCGCGTCGGCTCCAGGCCCAGCTGCAGCAGCGCGGCGATGTCGCGCACGTCGTCGGGGAGCGCCGGGTTGTCCCAGCCGTGCGTGGTGTGGCGCGCCACGCGGATCGCCAGCAGCACGTTGCGCACCTGCGAGTTCTCGGCGTGGCGGTCGTCGGTGATGCGCACCAGCATCTCGGGCAGGTGCCACAGCTGCATCAGCACGTGCTGGACGTCGTTCAGCTCGGCATCGAGCAGCTCGCGTTGCACCGCGGCGGTACGCAGCGTCGGGTCGGCCTGCTGGCGGCGCTGCAGCTCCAGCGCCAGCTCGGGCGCGTGCAGCCACAGCAGCATCTCGGCGAAGTCGTGCAGTTGCGCGGCCTCGTGCAGCACGACGGCGTCGTGGTCGCCGCGATGGATCGCGAAGCTGGCGGCGAAGCGGGCCGCGCGCTCGGCGCGCCGCAGCACGCGCTGCAGGCCGGCCAGCGCCTCGGGGTGGCCGGCGAGGTGCTGTTCGATCGTCGGCTGCGGACCGAAGGCGCGGAAGAACGGCGTGATGCCCATCAGCACCAGCGCCTCGACCACGGTCTCGGCGTCGGTCAGCCGCCGGTTCGCGCCTTGCGTGGACGCGTGGATCAGCACCTTGAGCGTCATCAGCGGATCGCGGCCGACAACCTCGGCGATGCGGCGCGCGTCGACGTCGTCCTCGATCTCGCGCAGGTCCTCGATGGCCGCGGCCGTGCTGGCGAGCACCGGGATGTCACGCTGCCGGAACCAGCGCACCCAGCCCTGGACGTCGTGTGGCGTGCGGGTGGCGGCGGGAAGAGCGCTCATGGCGGCGGGTCCGGGACGATCAGTTGTTCGTCTTATCGGACGTCCGCGCATCGACTTGAGTGCCTGCCCGCCCCCGACGCGCCGTGGCGCGCCGGAGGCGGCAGGATGTCACAGGCGCTGCACGGCGATGTAGCCGACGAGCTCGCCGTCGACGTACAGCGCGCCTTCGGGGGCGCCGGCTTCCGCGTGGAACTCGACGCACGCGTCGTGCTGGCTGCGCATCCGGCGCTGCCGCGCGTGCAGCGGGCGGGCGACGTCGCGTGCCCGGCGGGCGAGGGCCGCGCTGGCGCCGCGCAGCAGGTGCGCCACGATGCGGCGCCAGGTATCGCTGAAGGAGGGCCGTTGCGCTGGGCTGTGGCCGGTCAGGACGGGGGTCATGTCGTTCTCCCGGGCGGCGTCGTGGCCGCTGGCGTGGATTCAGAGGCTGGGCGGCTTGCCGCGCACCTCGCGCGGCAGGTCGAGCTGGGTGAGTTCGCGTTTCAGCGCCTGGCGGCCTTCGCGGCGATCGGCGCCGTGGCCGCCGCCGTGCGGGCCGGCCTGGCGAAAGCGCGCGGCGGCGACGAACGGATTGCGTGGTCGCGCGGTCGGGACGATGAGCTTGGACATGGTTTTCTCCTGCTGGGGGCCTGGAATGGCGAAGGCCCGGGGGTCTGCACAACCGCCCGGGCCTTCGCGAAGAGATGGTTCTCGCGGACTCAGAGCGGAATCGGGAACGGCTTGGCCGCATTGCGGGTGGCCGGGAAACGGACGGCGCGCGCGCCGCGCAGGGCCGTGGAAACGGCTGCGGTGGCGGTGCGGGATCGGTTCAGGGCTTGGCGCATGGAGGCTCGTGAGGGTTGCGAGGCGGGGTGTCGCGTCGGAAGGCGGGGCTTGTCGTCGACGCTTGACGCAATGATAAACAACTCTTGATCTTGCGCAAGTACTTTATCAATCAATTGATCAGAAAGCATCGCACGCGGACGAGCGCGACCGCGCCCTGCCAGCGGGCGGGCGCAAGGCGGCGAGGGGCGGCGCGTGGCCCCGGACGGTCAGCGCTTCTTCTTCAGCGGCGCGATGCCGGCCTGCGCCGAGTGCCACAGCGCCATCGGATCGTCCGGTGGCGGGGGCGGTGCCGGCGGCCTGGCGGTGACGCCGGGGGCGAGCTTGCGCGGCGCAGGCAGGGGCACTGGCACGGCGGGCTGCGCCGGGGCCGGCGCCTCGGCCGGCGGCATCAGCACCTCGCCCAGCAGGTCGAGCAGCCGCGTGCGGGCGCGCTGCGGATGGCGGCGGTAGTAGGTCAGCACGAGGCCGACGATGAAGCGCTCGTCGTCGTCCTGCGGCAACGGATCGTCGGCGGGCGACGGCGGGGCCGCGACCGCGGGGGCCGCGCCGGCGGCGTGCTCGGCGTCCATCCAGCCGACCGGCTTCTGGCAGCACTGCTCGAACTGGCGCGCGAGCCGCTCGCCGATCAGGCGCGAACGGCTCTTGATCTGGCTCCAGTAGCTCGGCTGGATCTGCAGCCGTTCGGCGAAACGGCGTTCCAGGCCCCGCAGCGTCGCGGCGTCGGGGTGCTTGATGGTGTTGCGGACGAATTCGTCGAACAGCGCGAGGGCGTTGTCCAGGCGGATAGAGGCCACGTCTCGAGGGGCGTGCATGGACCGCAATGATAAAGGCTCGTAACGCAGGGCACGGCGCCCGCGGCTCGTCGCCGCGCCGATTTCGCAGCAACAACGCACACAAGGCCGCGGGGTACGATGGGTCGATGCCCCTGAATCGACTGCTCCGGCGGCCCGGACGCCTTCTCGCCCTCCTGCTGGCCGGGAGCGCGCTCGCCGCATGGGCCGGCGCCACGGCGCCCGGCACCCCGCGGACCGCCGCGCCGGCCTCCCCGCTCGCCAGGCCGCCGGCCGCGGCGTCCGCGGCCGAACCCGGCGACGAGCACGACGACAGCGCCAACCTGTCGGCTTCGGCCCGCCGCATCTACGACGTCGGCCGCCCGCGCCTGCTGCAGGTGCGCACGCTGCTGCGCGACCAGGACAGCCAGGCCAGCGTCGGCTCGGGCTCGCTGGTGGGCCCGGACGGGCTGATCCTGACCAACTACCACGTGGTCAGCCAGATGGCGCTCGAGCCGCAGCGCTATCGCCTGAACTTCCAGACGGTGGACGGCGTCGCCGGCGCGCTGCAGCTGATCGCGTTCGACGTCGTGCACGACCTCGCGCTCGTGCGCATGGCCCAGCCGCCGGCCGCCGTGGCCAGCCGCGGCACCTTCGAGTTCCGCCCGCAGGCGACGCCGCTGGCGCAGGGCGAGCGCATCTTCTCGCTGGGCAACCCGCTGGACATCGGCTTCGAGGTGATCGAGGGTACCTACAACGGCCTGGTCGAGCGCAGCTTCCTGCCGCAGATCCTGTTCTCGGGCGCGCTCAACCCGGGCATGAGCGGCGGGCCGGTGCTGGACGACCGCGGACGCATCGTCGGCGTCAACGTGGCGACGCGGCGCGACGGCCAGAACATCAGCTTCCTCGTGCCGGCCGAGTTCGCGCAGGCGCTGATCGCGCGCAGTGCGCACGCCAAGCCGATCACCGGCCCGGTCGAGGCCGAGATGGCGCGCCAGCTGCTCGTGCACCAGCAGCAGCTGACGACCCGCTTCATCGGCCTGCCGTGGCGCGAGACCAAGCACGCGCACTACAGCGTGCCGGTGCCGCAGGAGGACTTCATGCGCTGCTGGGGCTCGTCGAATCCGTCGGAGTCCAAGGGCCTGTCGTTCGAGCGCTCCGACTGCCAGATGGATACGGCCATCTTCATCAACGAGTCGCTGCGCACGGGCGACATCGCGGTGCGGCACGAGGTCTACGACGGCAGCAGGCTCGGCGCGCTGCGCTTCGCGCAGGAGGCCGGCATGAGCTTCCGCAACGAGCGCATGGGCCGGCGTACGCACGACCTCACGGCGCCCAAGTGCCAGGAGGACTTCGTCGAGAACGCCGGCCTGACCATGCGCTCGGTCATGTGCCTGCGCGCCTACCGCCACCTGCCGGGGCTGTACGACGTCGCGGTGCTGTCGCAGTCCGTCGACGCGAAGACCGAGGGCGTGCAGGGCCGCTTCGACGCGCGCGGCGTCAGCTTCCAGAACGCCCTGCTGCTCGCCAGCCACTACCTGCAAGGATTCGCATGGAAACGCTCGCCCTGATCGAGACGCTCGACCGGGACGGCCAGCCGCGCCAGATCCTGCGCGTCTCGCAGTGGCCGGTGCGCATCGGCCGCGCGATCGCCTGCGACCTGGTGCTCGACGACCCGCACGTGGCCGCGCACCACGCGACGCTGGAGCTGCGCGACGACGGCGTGCACGTCGTGCCTGCCGCCACGCTCAACGGCGTGCGCCTGGGCCGCGCGGCGATCGCGCCGGGCTCGACGCCGCTGCTGCCCGCCGCCGCCCTGCTCACGCTGGGCGGCACCAGCTTGCGCGTGCGTCTCGCGGGCGAGGTGCTGGCGCCGGAACAGCGCCTGCTCGACCTGCACCAGTACGAGCGCCGCCACGTGACGACGCTCCTGTTGCTGATCGCGTTCGCCGCGCTGTGGAAGGGCTTCGACCTGTGGCTCACGGCCATGCCGGGCCAGCCCGGCTCGGTGCTGGCGTGGAGCTACCTGGCGGCGCCGGCGGGGCTGGTCGTCTGGTGCGCGGCGTGGGCCATCGGCTCGATGCTGTTCCAGCGCCGCTTCGCGTTCTGGGCGCACCTGCACGTCGCGTTGCGGTGGCTGATGGCCGGCGTGGTGGCGGAGGCCGTGACCGCGCAGCTCGCATTCGCGTTCTCGATGCCGTGGCTGGACAAGCTGGGCCGCATCGCCTTCGTCGTCGCGATCGCGCTGATGATCTGGCGCCACATGGGCCTGCTGCTGCCGCAGCGGCGGCGCGCGTTCGGCATCGCGATCGCCAGCGCGCTCGCGGTCGGCGGCGGGCTGCTGCTGGCCGACCGCTCGATGCAGCAGCAGCCGCTGGTCGGCGACCTCTACCTGGGCACTATCTCACTGCCCGCCATGCGGATGGCCAGGCCGGTGCCGGTCGACGCCTTCGTGAAGTCGGCCGCGCCGCTCGAGAAGACGCTGTCGCACTGGACCAAGGCCGGCGACGACGGCGCGGACGCGGATGACTCGGACGACGAGGACGACGGGGGCTGACCCCGTCGCCGCCGACCGCTCATTCCACCTCGACCGGCTTGTGCTCCTTGCGCAGGTTGTTTTGCACGCTGGCCGGCGCCGGCTCGTAGTGCGAGAACGCGATGGTGTAGCGGCCCTCGCCGCTGGTCATCGCGTTCAGGCGCGTGGCGTAGGCGATCAGCTCGGCGGCCGGGGCCTGGCCGCGCACGATCATCGTGCCGCCCAGCTGCGCCTCGGTACCGTTGACCTGGCCGCGGCGCGAGGCGAGGTCGCCGGTAATGTCGCCCATCGCGGCGGCCGGCGCCAGGA
>DASQCX010000839.1:0-2771 GCA_035634455.1 Burkholderiaceae bacterium | reverse complement strand
CACTACATGCGCGCCCGCGTGACTCGGCAAAAGCCTTCCCGCAAGGCGCAAAGCGCAGACGTGGCGGCGCCACGGCGAGCATTTGCAACGCGGCGGGAAGGCTTTTGCCGAGATCACCCTCCGGGCTGGGGCCCTGCGAGGTGCAAGGCGTCGTTGCCGACTCGTTGCGTGCCACCGGCACGCGCCTCGCCGTCGCCTAGCCTTGCACCTCGCAGGGCCCCAGCGCGGGCGCGCATGTAGTGTGAACAGGCCCTAGGCGGAGACGCCCTGCGCGCGCCGCCGGGCGCGGGCGCGGCGGAACTGGCGGTCGGTGCCGAAGCCGGCCAGTTCGACCGCCTGGGCCGTCGGCAGCCCGCGCGCGATCGCCTGCTCGGCCAGGCCGCTGCGCACGTGTTCCACGTAGTCGCGCGGCGAGATGCCGGCGTGATCCTTGAACAGCCGCGCGAGGTGGCGCGGCGTCACGTGCGCGACGGCGGCCAGCGCCGGCACGTCCCAGTCATGGCCGGGCCGCTCGCAGACGGCGTTCTGCACGCGGTGCACGGCCGGATGCAGGTGGTTGCGGCCGTCGAGCAGCGGCGAGCGCTGCGGGTCGTCGGCGCCGCGGCGCTGGAACACGACCATGGTCTCGGCCACCGCCGCGGCCACGGCGTCGCCGCAGACGTCGCCGATGCAGTGCAGCGCGAGGTCGATGCCGGCCGTGATGCCGGCGCTGGACCACAGCGGGCCGTCGACGACGAACACGCGGTTGGCGCACACCTGGGCCTGCGGCGCCAGCGCGGCGAGCGCGTCCAGGTGCTCGTGGTGCGTCGTGACCTGGCGCCGCCCGACCAGCCCGGCGTCCGCGGCCAGCAGCGTGCCGACGCACACGGTCAGCAGCCGGTGCGCGCTCGCACCCGCGGGCGTCACGCGCGCGAGCGCGGGCGCGACGACCGTCGCCAGCCAGTGCCGCGCGCCGAGCCAGCCGTTGCGCTGCAGCACGGGCAGCGTGTCCTTCAGCCCGGGCCGGCCCAGCAGCACGACCCATGCGCCCGGCGGCAGCTCGGAGGGCAGCGGCTCCAGGCCGGACAGCTGCAGCCCGATCGACGTCGTGACCTCCGGCTGCGCGCAGACATAGCGCAGGCGGAACGCCGGCGGCTGCCCGCGCGCCGCGAGCTGCTGGTTGGCCAGCCGCAGCGCCTCGGCCGGCCCGACCAGATCGAGCAGCAGCGTCTCGGGCAGCACCAGGAACAGGACGTCGATCATCGCGAGTTCGTCAGCGGGCGCGGGCCAGCGCCTGCTCGACCGTCGCCAGCGTCGCGAAGCGGCCGGCCAGCACGGTCTCGGTGCGTTCGCGGATCTCGGCGGCGGTGAGCGTCCTGCCCGACGGCGTGCTCATGTCGAAGGTCAGCGTGGCGTCGCCCACGTAGTCGACCTCCCAGCCTTCGTCGCTGGCGTGGCGCGCGGTGGTCTCGCAGCACTGCTCGGTGCGGATGCCGGCGACGATCACGCGGCGGATGCCGCTCTCGATCAGCCAGGTCGCCAGCGGCGTGCCGACCAGCGCGCTGTGGCGGTGCTTCTCGACGGTCAGCGCGGCGTCGAAGTCGGCCAGCCCCGTGAGCGGACGGATGAACGGGCCGCCGTGCGCGAACGGGTTGTCCGGCGTCCGCGGGCCGTCGGTGTGGAACACGCGCACGATCGGGATGCCGCGCGCGGCGGCGCCGTCGACCAGCGCGTTGACGTGCCGCAGGAACACGTCGGCGCCAGATTGCGACCAGTACGGGCGCTGCGGGAAGGATTCCTGGACATCGATCAGAAGCAGGGCGGTCTGCATGAGGTTCTCCTGTGAGTGGATGCCAGGATCTTGCCCTCCGGCCATCATTCTCGCAGGGCCGCCGTGCGACCGCTTGCGGACGTTTCAGGACATCATCGCCAGGCCGCCATCCCGTCGACGGCCTGGGCGACGGCGGCGCGCGTCTGCGCGAGCACGGCCTGCTTCCACGCGGGCGTGTCGGTGAAGAACGCCTGGCGCATCGCGGCGCGCGCGGCTGCCGCGTGCTCGTCGTTCGGCCGCCGTCGGCGCGCGATCCAGTGGTCGTGGCGTAGCGCCCGCAGCACGGACTCGGCCGGCAGCGTGCCGAACTCCAGCGTGATGCCCGCGTAGGCGGCCTGCGGGCATTCGTCGTGGACGGCGTGCCAGATGTTGCCGTGCAGGTCGGACGAGGTCGACGAGCCGTCCTCCGTGAACGTGATGCGGTTGCCCCACCAGGCCTTGGCGCGGTGCCTGGCGCCGTCGTCGTCGGGCGCCGCGAAGATGCGCTCGCCGACGCCGCTCTCGCCGAGCCCGCTGTGCAGGTCGACCCAGCCCAGCAGCCTGCAGCGGGTGGCGTGCTGGCGCAGCACCAGCCGCAGCGTCTGCTGGCTCCAGGTGGGGCCGGTGCCGCCGTAGAACAGGCCATCGGGATGGCGGTACTGGCCGCCCGAGATCGCCGCCTGCAGCGCGGGCATGCCGTGCGCGGCGCCGTAGGCCATCAGCTGGCGCTCGTTGGCCATGGTCGGCGGCCAGTCCGCGGGCAGCAGCAGGGCGGCGAGCTGGTCGTAGCCGGGATTGCCCGGCGGCGGGCGGCGGAAGTCGATGAAGTTGCGGTTGAGGTCGACGCCCTCGTGGGTGACGCGGCGCCCGAACGAGAAGCCCCACGGATTGAGCGCGTGCACGAACAGCAGCGCGACGCCGGCCAGCCGCGCCTTGGTGCGCAGCGCCTCGTCGTTCAGCAGGGCCACCTGCGCGCCCGAGC
>DASQCX010000838.1:0-3185 GCA_035634455.1 Burkholderiaceae bacterium | reverse complement strand
TACCCGATGCCCATCATGAAAGTCCTGCGTTTTTCCGACCTGTGCGACGAAGGCCGTGCCCGCGGCCGCCGTGTCTTCATCCGTGCCGACCTGAACGTGCCGCAGGACGATGCCGGCAACATCACCGAGGACACGCGCATCCGCGCCTCGGTGCCGTGCATCCGCATGGCGCTGGACGCCGGCGCGGCCGTGATGGTCACCAGCCACCTGGGCCGTCCGACCGAGGGCGAGTTCAAGCCCGAGGACTCGCTGGCGCCGGTCGCCAGGCGCCTGTCCGAGCTGCTGGGCCGCGAGGTGCCGCTGGTGGCGAACTGGGTCGACGGCGTGGCCGTCGAGCCGGGCAGCGTCGTGCTGCTGGAGAACTGCCGCGTCAACAAGGGCGAGAAGAAGAACGACCCGGTGCTCGCGAAGAAGATGGCCGCGCTGTGCGACATCTTCGTCAACGACGCGTTCGGCACCGCGCACCGCGCCGAAGGCACCACCTACGGCATCGCCGAGTACGCGCCCGTGGCCTGCGCCGGCCCGCTGCTGGCGGCCGAGATCGACGCCATCTCCAAGGCGCTGGCCAACCCCAAGCGCCCGCTCGTGGCCATCGTGGCCGGCAGCAAGGTGTCGACCAAGCTGACCATCCTGCAGTCGCTGTCCGAGAAGGTGGACGGCCTGATCGTCGGCGGCGGCATCGCCAACACCTTCATGCTGGCCGCCGGCCTGAAGATCGGCAAGAGCCTGGCCGAGCCCGACCTGGTCGGCGAGGCCAAGGCCGTGATCGCCAAGATGCAGGCGCGCGGCGCGGCGGTGCCGATCCCGACGGATGTGGTGGTCGCCAAGAAGTTCGCCGCGGACGCCGAGGCCACCGTCAAGGCGGCCACCGACGTCGCCGACGACGACCTGATCCTGGACATCGGCCCGCAGACCGCCGCCAAGCTGGCCGAGCAGCTCGGGGCCGCGGGCACCATCGTCTGGAACGGCCCGGTGGGCGTGTTCGAGTTCGACGCCTTCGCCCGCGGCACCGAGACGCTGGCGCGCGCGATCGCCGCCAGCCCGGCGTTCAGCATCGCCGGCGGCGGCGACACGCTGGCCGCCATCGCCAAGTACGGCATCGAGAAGGACGTCGGCTACATCTCCACCGGCGGCGGCGCGTTCCTGGAAGTGCTGGAGGGCAGGAAGCTGCCGGCGTTCGAGATCCTGGAAAAGCGCGCGGCCTGAGCGGATAGCACGAAGGCGCTGCGGCGGCGCTGCGCCGGGCCGCCCGCCGCGTCGTCTTCGGGGGCGTTCTTGACCCGCCGCGGCGCCCCGGCGATGCTGTAATCCGGATGTAACCCGCTCCCGCGGGACGCGCCCATAATCGCGTTACCGAGTTACTTCGCTGCACAGGGCACGAACGCCCAGGAGACAAGTCCCCATGACCCGCGGAACCAAGATCGTCGCCACCCTCGGCCCCGCCACCAGCGACCCGGAGGTGCTGGAACGGCTGATCCGCGCCGGCGTCGACGTCGTGCGCCTGAACTTCAGCCACGGCAAGGCGCAGGACCACATCGACCGCGCGAACCTCGTGCGCACCATCTCCGAGAAGGTCGGCCGCACCGTGGCGCTGATGGCGGACCTGCAGGGCCCGAAGATCCGCGTCGGCAAGTTCGTCGACGGCAAGGTGCAGCTGGTCAAGGGCGAGCGCTTCGTGCTCGACGCCGGGCGCACCGAGCCGGGCGACATCCATGGCGTCGGCCTCGACTACAAGGAGCTGCCGCGCGACGTGAAGCCGGGCGACACCCTGCTGCTCAACGACGGCCTGATCGTGCTGACGGTCGAGGAGGTCAAGGGCGACAAGGTGCACACCATCGTCAAGGTCGAGGGCGAGCTGTCCAACAACAAGGGCATCAACAAGCAGGGCGGCGGCCTGACCGCGCCGGCGCTGACGGCCAAGGACATGGACGACATCCGCACCGCCGCCAGCTTCCGCTGCGACTACCTCGCGGTGAGCTTCCCGAAGAACTCCACCGACATGGAGATGGCGCGCCAGCTCGCCAACGTGGCGGGCGAGGCGCAGCGCCACAAGCCGGCGATGATCGCCAAGATCGAGCGCACCGAGGCGATCCCCAACCTCGAGTCCATCCTGCGGGCCAGCGACGGCATCATGGTGGCGCGCGGCGACCTGGCGGTCGAGGTCGGCAACGCGTCGGTGCCCGCGCTGCAGAAGCGCATGATCAAGATGGCGCGCGAGATGGACAAGGTCGTCATCACCGCCACGCAGATGATGGAGAGCATGATCCTCGCGCCGGTGCCCACGCGCGCCGAGGTCAGCGACGTCGCCAACGCCGTGCTGGACGGCACCGACGCCGTCATGCTCAGCGCCGAGACGGCGGCTGGCAAATACCCGATCGAGACGGTCGAGACCATGGCCGCGATCGCGCTGGAAGCCGAACGCGCCGAGGAAGTGCAGCCGATCGAGGCGGGCTTCCTGAACAAAAAATTCGGCCGCATCGACCAGTCGATCGCCGCCGGCGCGCTGTTCACCGCGCAGCACCTGGGCTGCAAGGCCATCGTGGCGCTGACCGAGTCCGGCTCGACCGCGCTGTGGATCAGCCGCCAGCGCACCAGCGTGCCCATCTTCGCGCTGACCTCGCAGCCGAACTCGCTGCGCCGCATGGCGCTGTACCGCAACGTCACGCCGCTGCTAACGCCGTCCTTCGAGGACCGCGACACCGCGCTGGCCGAGGCCGAACGCCTGCTGACCACCCGCGGCGTGCTGCGTCCGGGCGACACCTACGCGATCACCTGCGGCGAGCCGATGGGCTATCCCGGCGGCACCAACATGCTCAAGATCTGCCGCGTCGCCTGAGGCTTGGCGGCTGGCGCGACGAGGGCCCCCGCGGGGCCCTTTTGCATGGCGGTCGCCGGCTCAGTGGGCCGCGGTCCGGAGGAGCTTCCCGACGCGCTCGCTGACCTTGGTCGGCTGCAGCGCCACTTCCGGGTGCGCCTTGGCGTAGACCCGGAACACCTCGTCGATGAAGCTGGGGCCGACGTCGTCGACGCCGTCGAAGTCGAGCTCGGCGGTCGCGAACAGCTCCAGGCGCGAGACGACCCAGCGGGCCTGGGCGCGCGATTCCAGCGCCAGGCCGTCGCCGGTCAGCAGGCGCAGCGGCACCTGGGTGCGGCTGAAGTCCAGCGGCGCGTCCTCGGAGCCGAAG
>DASQCX010000837.1:0-6273 GCA_035634455.1 Burkholderiaceae bacterium | reverse complement strand
TCGTCACCTTGCGTTGAGGCGCGGCATGGAGCTCTACAGCTACTTCCGTTCGTCCGCCAGCTGGCGCGTGCGCGTCGCGCTGGCCCTGAAGGGGCTGGACGTCGAGTACCGCGCCGTCCACCTGCTGAAGAAGGAGCAGGCGACGCCGGAGTACGTCGAGAAATCGACGTCCGGCCTCGTGCCGCTGCTGGTGACCGACGACGGCCTGCGACTGCACCAGTCGATGGCCATCATCGAGTACCTCGACGAGACCGTGCCCGAGCCGCCGCTGCTCCCGCGCGACGCGCCCGGCCGCGCCCGCGTGCGCGCGCTGGCGCAGGACATCGCGTGCGAGATCCATCCGCTGAACAACACGCGCGTGCTCGGCTACCTGACGGGCACGCTGGGCGCGAGCGAGGACGCGAAGTCCGCCTGGATCCGCCGCTGGATCGAGGGCGGGCTGGAGGTCGTCGAGCGCCAGCTCGCGGCGCGGCCGTCCACCTTCTGCCACGGCGAGGCGCCCGGCCTGGCCGACTGCGTGCTGGTGCCGCAGATCTTCAACGCCCAGCGCTTCCAGTGCGAGCTGGGCCACGTGCCGCACGTCATGCGCGTGCACGCGGCCTGCATGGCGCTGCCGGCCTTCACCCGCACCCAGCCGTCGGCCTGTCCCGACGCGCAATGAGATGCCGCTCGAGATCGTAGAACCGCTGCCGCTGGACGCGTTCTTCCGGCCCGCCGCCTGGCCCCGCGGCACGGGCGCGCTGATGACCACGCGCCAGGGCGGCGTCAGCGCGCCGCCCTACGACTCGCTGAACCTGAGGGCGCAGACCGCCGACCCGATCGACCGTATCGCCGTCGCCGAGAACCGCCGCCGTTTCGCGGCGACGCTGGGCGCGACGCCGGTGTTCCTCGACCAGGTGCACGGGGCGCGCGTCGTGCGGCTGACCGCGGATCAGATCGCCCCGGACGCGCCCATCGAGCAGGCCGACGCCAGCATCACCACGGTGCCCGGCATCGCCTGCACCGTGATGGTGGCCGACTGCCTGCCGGTGCTGCTTGCCACGCGTGACGGCCGCGCGGTGGGCGCCGCGCACGCCGGCTGGCGCGGGCTGGCGGGCGGGGTGCTGGAGGCGACGGTGGACGCGATCCGTGCCGCGGTGCCGGTGGCCGCCGGCGACATCGTCGCGTGGCTCGGGGCGTCCATCGGGCCGAAGGCGTTCGAGGTCGGCGCCGACGTGCTCGCCGCGTTCCACGAGGGCGAGGCGCGCCATTTCGTGCCGGCGCCCGCGCGCGGCGGTGTCCCGAAATGGCACGCCGACCTGCCCGCGCTGGCAGAGGGCCGTCTGCGGCGCCTCGGCTTGACCGAGGTCAGCGGCTGCGGCGCGTGCACCGTCGCCGACGCGTCACGCTTCTTCTCGTACCGGCGCGACCGCGTCACCGGCCGCCTCGCCGCCGCGGCCTGGATAGCCGTCGCCTGAGGCCTGCTGCGCACGGCGCCTGCGGGCCCGCGCCCGCGCGCCGCCGATGTAGAGCACGACGGCCAGCGGCAGTGCGCCATAAAGCAGCAGCGTGACGAGCGCGCCCAGCACGGAACCGCCGGGCCCGAAGGCTTCGGCCAGCACCATCGTCAGCACCACGAAGATCCATCCGGCAGCGACTATGTGCACGGTCGTGCTTCTTCGAAAAGGGTCATCGTTCGCGGTCCGGTAAGCAATTGCGGGCAATGGTAGTTTGTCTTCCTCGTGGGGTAAGCTCGGGCGGCTACAACGCGATCCGACGAACTGGAAATCCACGCCTGAACCGACTGGCGGCGAACTCGACGAGCGCCGCCCATGGCAGGGGCCCGAGGCGTGGCGAAGGAGACTTGACGATGGCCCGCAGTACCCCCGCAAAGACGGCCGCCCGGACGGCCGCCCGCCCCGCACGCCGCGCCCCGCGCGCACGACCCGCGGCGGCGCCCGCGGACGAGGCCGTCGAAGCCGACGAGGCGCCCGCCGCCGGGCGCGCGTTCGCCGAGTCGCACGCGCAGGCCCACGCGCACGGGCCCGAGGCGTTCGGTGCCGCGATCGGCGGCTTCCTGAACTCGCTCAGCGGCCTGCAGGTGCCGCAGGCGACGCTGTCCCAGCTGCAGGAGCAGTATGTGAACCAGGCGACGGCGCTGTGGAACGGCGCCGTCGACCGCATCCCGCTGTTCGGCGCGCAGGACGCGCCCGCCGCGCCGCCCGCGATCGGCGACCGCCGCTTCGCCGCCGAGGACTGGCTGAAGAACCCGGCCGCCGCGTTCACCGCGCAGCTGTACCTGCTCAACGCGCGCACGCTGACGCAGCTGGCCGACGGCCTGCAGGGCGACGAGAAGACCAAGGCGCGCGTGCGCTTCGCCGTGCAGCAGTTCGTCGACGCCGCCAGCCCTGCCAACTACCTCGCGCTCAACCCCGAGGCGCAGCGCAAGGCGATCGAGACGCAGGGCGAGAGCCTCACGCACGGCCTGCAGCAGCTGTGGGGCGACGTGCAGCAGGGCCACCTGTCGCAGACCGACGAGTCGGTGTTCGAGGTGGGGCGCAACGTCGCCACCACCGAGGGCTCGGTCGTCTTCGAGAACGAGTACCTGCAGCTGATCGAGTACAAGCCGCTCACGCCCAAGGTGCACGCGCGGCCGATGCTGTTCGTGCCGCCGTGCATCAACAAGTACTACATCCTCGACCTGCAGCCGGCCAACTCGCTGATCCGCCACACGGTGTCCGAAGGCCATCGCACCTTCGTCATCAGCTGGCGCAATCCGGACGAATCGATGCAGGATCGCACCTGGGACGACTACATCGAGAACGCGGTGATCCGCGCCATCGACGTCGTGCAGGAGATCACCGGCGCCAGGACGATCAACACGCTGGGCTTCTGCGTCGGCGGCACGCTGCTGGCCACCGGCCTGGGCGTGCTCGCGGCGCGCGGCAGGCATCCCGCCGAGAGCCTCACGCTGCTGACCACCTTCCTCGATTTCTCCAACACCGGCATCCTGGACATCTTCGTCGACGAGGCCTCGGTGCAGCTGCGCGAGATGACCATCGGCGCCGACGCGCCCGGCGGGCCCAAGCTGCTCAAGGGCGGCGAGCTGGCCAGCACCTTCAGCTTCCTGCGCCCCAACGACCTGGTGTGGAACTACGTCGTCGGCAATTACCTCAAGGGCGACAAGCCGCCCGCGTTCGACCTGCTGTACTGGAACAGCGACGCCACCAACATGCCCGGGCCGATGTACTGCTGGTACCTGCGCAACACGTACCTGGAGAACTCGCTGCGCGAACCCGGCGCGCTGACGGTGTGCGGCGAGGAACTCGACCTCTCGAAGATCAAGGCCCCGGCCTTCATCTACGGCTCGCGCGAGGACCACATCGTGCCGTGGAAGGGCGCCTGGGAATCGACGCGCATCCTGGGCGGCAGGACGCGCTACGTGCTGGGCGCCTCGGGCCACATCGCCGGCGTCATCAACCCGCCCAAGGCCGGCAAGCGCAGCCACTGGACCAACGACAAGCCCGCCGTCTCCGCCGACGCCTGGCTCGCGGGCGCCACCGAGCACCCGGGCAGCTGGTGGACCGGCTGGTCGCAGTGGCTGGCCGGCTTCGGCGGCGGCGAGGTCGCCGCGCCCAAGGCCGCCGGCGGCCGCGGCCACAAGGCCATCGAGCCGGCCCCCGGCCGCTATGTCCAGCAGAAGGCCTAGGACGAACCAATCCCTCGATCGGACATCGTCCGGTCATACCCTATCCCGTATCATCCCGCCCCTCAGGAGAATCTCATGACCACAGACATCGTCATCGTCGCCGCCGCCCGCACCGCCGTCGGCAAGTTCGGCGGCTCGCTCGCCAAGGTGCCGGCGTCCGAGCTCGGCGCCACCGTGCTCAAGGCGCTGCTGGAGCGCGCCAAGCTGACGGGCGAGCAGGTCAGCGAGGTCATCCTGGGCCAGGTGTTGCAGGCCGGCACCGGCCAGAACCCGGCGCGCCAGGCCGTCATCAAGGGCGGCCTGGGCAACGGCGTGCCGGCGATGACCATCAACAAGGTTTGCGGCTCCGGCCTGAAGGCGGTGATGCTGGCCGCGCAGGCGATCCGCGACGGCGACGCCCAGATCGTGCTGGCCGGCGGCCAGGAGAGCATGAGCCTCTCACCGCACGTGCTGCCGAACTCGCGCGACGGCCAGCGCATGGGCGACTGGAAGATGGTCGACACCATGATCAACGACGGCCTGTGGGACGTCTACAACCAGTACCACATGGGCATCACGGCCGAGAACGTCGCCAAGAAGTACGGCATCTCGCGCGAGCAGCAGGACGCGCTGGCGCTGGCCTCGCAGCAGAAGGCCGCCGCGGCGCAGGACGCCGGGCGGTTCAAGGACGAGATCGTGCCGGTCGCGATCCCGCAGAAGAAGGGCGACCCCGTCCTGTTCGAGGCCGACGAGTTCATCAACCGCAAGTCCAGCGCCGAGGCGCTGGCCGGGCTGCGGCCGGCGTTCGACAAGACGGGCTCGGTGACGGCTGGCAACGCGTCGGGCCTGAACGACGGCGCGGCCGGCGTGGTGGTGATGTCCGCCGCCAAGGCCGACGCGCTGGGTCTCAAGCCGCTGGCGCGCATCGCGTCCTACGCCAGCGCCGGCCTCGATCCCGCCTACATGGGCATGGGCCCGGTGCCTGCCGCGCGCAAGGCGCTCGAGCGCGCCGGCTGGAAGCCCGCCGACCTCGACCTGCTCGAGATCAACGAGGCCTTCGCCGCACAGGCCTGCGCCGTGCACCAGGAGATGGGCTGGGACACGAGCAAGGTCAACGTCAACGGCGGCGCGATCGCCATCGGGCACCCGATCGGCGCGTCCGGCGCGCGCATCCTCGTCACGCTGCTGCACGAGATGCAGCGCCGCGGCGCGAACAAGGGCATCGCCTCGCTGTGCATCGGCGGCGGCATGGGCGTTGCATTGACCGTCGAGCGCCCCTGATCCGTCGCGGGCCGCATGGGGTTCGCCCCGAGAGCGGCCGCGCGGACAAAGCGCGATAGTGAATTCGCCCTCCGCGGCACTCCACCAAAATTTCAAGGAGACATGACATGAGCCAGAAAGTTGCGTACGTCACCGGGGGCATGGGTGGCATCGGTACCGCCATCTGCCAGCGCCTGCATCGCGACGGCTTCAAGGTGATCGCGGGCTGCGGCCCGAGCCGCGACCACGCGAAGTGGATCGCCGAGCAGAAGGCGCTGGGCTTCACGTTCTACGCCTCGGTCGGCAACGTCGCCGAATGGGACTCCACCGTGTCCGCGTTCGCGCGCGCCAAGGAGGAGCACGGCGTCATCGACGTGCTGGTCAACAACGCCGGCATCACGCGCGACCGCATGTTCCTGAAGATGACGCGCGAAGACTGGGACGCCGTCATCGGCACCAACCTGACCTCGATGTTCAACGTCACCAAGCAGGTGGTGGCGGACATGGTCGAGCGCGGCTGGGGCCGCATCATCCAGATCTCGTCGGTCAACGGCGCCAAGGGCCAGGCCGGCCAGACCAACTACTCGGCGGCCAAGGCCGGCATGCACGGCTTCTCGATGGCGCTGGCCCTCGAGATGGCCAACAAGGGCGTCACCGTCAACACCGTCAGCCCGGGCTACATCGGCACCGACATGGTCATGGCGATCAAGCCCGAGGTGCTGGAGAAGATCGTCGCGACGATCCCGGTCAAGCGCCTGGGCACCCCGCACGAGATCGCCTCCATCGTCGGCTGGCTGGCGGGCGACGAGTCGGGCTTCACGACCGGCGCCGAGTTCGCGGTGAACGGCGGCCTGCACATGGGCTGACGCCAGCGCGTTTCCGACATGAAGGCCCCGGTCGTGCGAACGGCCGGGGCCTTTGCGTTGCGGCGTCGCGCGCACGCCGTTTCGAGGCCGCCGGAGCGGTGGCTCCCGGGCGCGCTCGCTCGCGCTCGAGTTTTGTCGATCGGCGACGCGGCGCGGCCAGGCGTGCCGGTCGATGTCGATTCCGCGTGCCCCCGTTCGTCGTTGCGTTGGCAGGCCCGACAGTCCGGGCCCCGGAAAGGCATCATGAAACTGCTCCTCACCTCCGCCGGCATCAAGAACCCGAGCATCAACGACGCGATGCTCGAGCTGCTGGGCACGCCGATGCCGAGTGCGACGCACTCTGCATCCCCACCGCGTCGTACGGGCACGTCCCCCGCGGCATTCGCGGGGCCTACACGACGACACCGCGATCAAAGTGGTCGACGGCAATGTCGACTTATCTCCGAAGGGCACTGGAAGCTGTTCGCCTCACAAAACGGC
>DASQCX010000836.1:0-2208 GCA_035634455.1 Burkholderiaceae bacterium | reverse complement strand
CATCGCTTCGGCCCGATCGTTGGCAACTGTAACCATCGGCAGACGGTACCCGCGATGAGTACGGTACGCACCAGGCCGCGGTCATCTCGCTCGCGGACCTTCTGGGGGGAAGGGACGGCCGGAGGACCGGAATGGCGACGGTGACGACCATGCCCACCGTCGCGTTCCGTGCCTCCGTGCCGATACGCATGCGACAGGCCTTGTCTGGCCCGCCGTGTCACGGCCGGGTGCTGGTGCGCTTCCCGTCGGCCGTCTACGTCGCAGTGCCACACGCGTTCGGGGTGATCGCCGTGCTGGCGCGCGACGCCGTGCGCCTGCCCTGCGGGCTGGCCGTGCCGGCCGCGAATCTGGACCTGCCCGGTGACGTCGTCGTGGGTGGCGGCGCGCTGCGCCTCGGCCGGGTCACGATCCGGCCGGGGCGCCTCGTGTCGACATCGGTGGGGCGCCGCCCGGCGCCGCTGCGGACGCGTGTGCGAGCCGCGCAGGCCGCGGTCGACCCCGTCGATGTGACCAGCCCGCGCCAGCTGCTCGGCCGCGGTCCGGGCCTCACACCGCAAGGCGACGACGTGCTGGCGGGCTACCTCGCCGGTGCCGCCGCCTACGGCATCGCGGCGGACGACGTGCGCGCGCTGGTTGACAGCGAGGCGGCAGCACGGACCACCACACTGTCCGCAGCGCTGCTACGGCACGCGGCGGTCGGCGAGGCGATCCCCCAGGTGGGCGGGCTGCTGGACGCACTGGCAGGAGGCCGTCCGCTGGACCCCGCGCTCGCCGAGCTGTTCGCCGTCGGCCACACCTCCGGTGCGGCGCTCGCGTCCGGGGTCATCGCCGCGGCGCTTGCGGCGTGAGCCGGTGATCGATCACGTCGAGCTCCGCGCCGGAGCGTATGCAGACTCCGTGACGCTCATGCAGGTGAGCCAGCTGCTGCAACGCGCCGACGGCGTGGACGCCGCCCTCGTCGCCATGGCGACGCCGCTGAACGTCGAGCTGGCCCGCGGAATGGGATTCGCCGCGCCGGACGGCGCCTCCCCGGACGCGCTGCTGCTGGCGCTGCGGGTGGCCGACGAGGCAGGACTACGCGCAACCCTCGCTGCTGCCGAGCAGGCACTCGCTCCGCAACCTGCGACGACCCGGATGGGCGCCGAGGAGCCCGCACCGCGCACCGTGGGTGCAGCTGCACGCGACGGGGCCGGACTTGCCCTGATATCCGTACCCGGACAGCACGCGTTCACGGAGGCGATGGACGCGCTCGACGCCGGCTGCGACGTGATGATCTTCTCGGACAACGTGCCGATCGCGCACGAGGTCGTGCTGAAGCGGGTGGCCGCCGAGCTGGGCCGCCTGGTCATGGGCCCGGACTGCGGCACCGCCGTGGTCGGCGGCGTCGGGCTCGGCTTCGCGAATGCGGTGCAGCCAGGGCCGGTCGGCGTCGTGGCTGCGTCCGGAACAGGATGCCAGCAGCTGCTGTGCCTGCTGGATTCCGCCGGCGTCGGCGTCAGCGCGGCGCTCGGAGTCGGCGGGCGTGACCTCTCGGCGGCGGTGGGCGGGCGCTCGACGCTGGCCGCGCTCCGGCGGCTCGACGCCGACCCGGCCACTGAGCTGATCGTCGTCATGTCCAAGCTGCCCGACGCGCAGGTCGCGCGGCGGATCCGGAACGCGACGACGTCCACCCCGGTACGGTTCGCGTTCGTCGGCGAGACGGATCTGAGCGCCGCCGCCGAGGACGTCCTTTCCGCGCTCGGCCACCCGGTGCCGCGCTGGCCGGCCTGGCCGGGGCGCGCCGCCGACCCGCGTCCCGGCGTGCTGCGCGGGCTGTTCGCGGGCGGCACGCTGCGCGACGAGGCGGCGCTGATCGCCCAGAAACCCCGCGTCCCCCACGAGATGATCGACTTCGGCGATGACGCGCTGACCGCCGGGCGCCCGCATCCGATGATCGACGGGTCTCTTCGCCTGGAACGTCTCGCCGGCGCGACGAAGGACTCGGGCGCCGCCGCGATCCTGCTGGACGTCGTGCTCGGTTACGGCGCGCAACCCGACCCGTCCGCCGAGCTCGCCCCGCTGATCGCGGCGTCGCATACACCCGTCGTCGCCAGCCTGATCGGCACCCGGGACGACCCGCAGGACCTCGGGCACCAGGCCAGCACGCTGCGCCGCGCCGGGGCACACGTGTTCGCCTCGAACGCGCAGGCGGCCCGGTTCGCATGCGGC
>DASQCX010000835.1:0-2018 GCA_035634455.1 Burkholderiaceae bacterium | reverse complement strand
CGGCAGCGGCTACGGCGTGATCCTGCAGGGGGCGGGCATCGGCGTCTTCTACCTGACGACGCTGGCCGCGCTGCGGCTGCATCCGCTGCTGTCGCCCGGGCTCGCGTTCGCGTTCATGGCGCTGGTGGCCGCCTTCGGCGCCCTGCTTGCAGTGCTGCAGGACGCGCCCTGGCTCGCCTTCGTCTCCATCGCCGAGGGCTTCGCCGCGCCGGCCCTGGTGAGCACGGGCAGCGACGCCTACGTCCCGCTGATGGCCTACATGGCGATCCTGGACGCCGGCATCCTGGCCATCGCGTGGTTCAAGGCCTGGCGGCCGCTGAACCTCGTCGGCGCCGTCGCCACGTTCACGCTGGCGGGCGCCTGGGCCCATGCGCACTACCGGGCGTCCGACTACGGCGGCGTGCAGGCCTTCCTCGCGTTCTTCTTCCTGCTGTTCACCGTCACCGGCGTGCTGTTCGCGCGCCGCGCGCTGGCCCGCGGCGACGCGCCGGACGGGACGCGGCCGCTGTCCGAGCGCGCCGCCGACGCGCTGCGCCAGGTGGGCCGCGTCGACAGCACGCTGACCTTCGGCGTGCCGCTGGCGGCGTTCTCGCTGCAGTACCTGTTGGTGCGCGACATGGCCTGGGGCCCCGCGTGGTCGGCGGCGGCGTTCGCGCTGCTGCACATCACGCTCGGCGGCGTGCTGATGCGGCGCGGCCCGGCGCGCTATGCGCTGCTGGGCGAGGCCCACGTGATCGTCGGCACCATCTTCGCCACGCTGGCCGTGCCGCTCGCGCTGCAGGGCGCATGGACGGGCGCGACCTGGGCCGTCGAGGCCGCCGGCATGTACTGGCTGGGCGCGCGCCAGCGGCGTCCGTACGCACGCGCCTTCGCGCTGCTCGTGATGCTGAGCGCGGCCCTGCAGCTGCTCGCCGGACTGACGCTGGACGTGCGCGACGGCGTCCCGCTGGTCGCCGGCTCGACGCTGGGCCTGGCGATGCTCGCGGCGGCGCTGTGCGCGCTCGACGCCGTGCGCCGTCGCATGGACGCCGCGGCGAGCGGCGCCGTCGAGGACATCGCAGCGCCCGTCGTGCCCTTCGCCGCCGCGTTCGCCGTCGCCGGCCTGGCGTGGATGACGTTGCCCGTGCTGTGGGCCGCCGCGGCCACCGCGTGGGTCGCGTTCGGCAGCGCGGCGCTGTCCGGGCGCCTTTCCGCGCCGCCGCTGCGCGTGGCCGCCGCGCTGCTGCACCTGGGCGCGCTCACCGCGATGGCGCTGTCGCTGCAGGTGACGGGCGACGCGCCCGCGCAGGCGCACGCGGCACGCGACCTCGTCGGCGCGCTGCTGATCGGCAGCGCGCTGCTGGCCACCGGCTGGCTGGGCCTGCGCGACGCGTGGCGCGAAGCCGCGCAAGGGGCGCCGCGCGCGATCCCGGTCGGCAGCAGCGTCGGCCTCGTGCTGGGCCTGGCCGTCGCCAGCGCGAGCCTGCTGTTCGAGCTGGCGCCGGCCGATGCCGCGCTCGCGTGGCCGGTGATCGGCCTGGTCGCCGCGTGGATCGGCTGGCGGCTGCGCAACGGCGCGCTGGTCGGCTCCGGGCTGGCGTTGCAGGTGGCGGCGGGCCTCGCGAGCCTGCTCTACGAACCGTCGGCCTGGGCCGGCGTCGCCCTCGCGGCGACCTGGCGCATCCCCCTGCTGCTGACGGCCACCGGCCTGCTGCTGGGCGATCGCCTGCGTCCGTCGCCGGACGACGCGGCGCGCGCGTGGTGGCACGCGACGATCACGCAGTGGGCGCTGGTCGCCTGGAGCGCGCTGTGGTGGTCGCGCACGCTGCCGCCGCTGATCTGGCGCGCGTTCGCCGCGGCGCCCGACACGGCGACGGCATGGCCGCACTGGCAGGCGATCTGGCTGACGCTGTCGATGGCGGCCGCCGCCGTGCTCGCGCGCTGGCGCGGCTGGCGCGTGCTGGGCCAGGCGACGCTGGCCACCGTGCCGTTGTGGCTGCTGCTGGCCGTCTCGGCGCCGCAAGGCATCGCGCCGTCGG
>DASQCX010000834.1:0-1756 GCA_035634455.1 Burkholderiaceae bacterium | reverse complement strand
GCGGCCATGGTGGCCACCTTGCACGGTCGCATCGCGTTGTCGCCGGAGGTCTCGCCGCACGGCGGCATCGGCATCGGGGCCGGCGCGGCGGTGGGGGCGACGCTCGGGGCGCCGACCAGGTCGGCCAGGCGGCATTGCAGTCGCGGTCCGGCCAGTTGCAGCGCGACGGCGGCCACGAGGCCGACCGCCACGACCACGCCCCGGGCAGCGGTGCCGCTCTGAACGCGACGCAGCGACACGCGGCGCGGCGAGCGTCGGCGTGGCGGCGTGATGCGAGCGTTCATGGGCTGCTCCCGGGGTTGGGGTGAGCTGCCATCGTAGCAGCGTGCGCGCGGCGCCGGCAAGCACCGCGATGGGGGAGTGCGCGCGCGGCAACAGCGGCCGCCGCGCCGCGCGCCGCCTACAGGCCGAGTTCCTTCAGGATCGCCTCGCGCAGCTCCTGCGCCTGGCCGCTGGCGATGCGCCGCGGATGCGGCAGGTCGACCTGGAAGCTGGCCTGGATCTTCGTGGGCCGCGGCGACAGCACGACTATGCGGTCGGCCATGTAGATCGCCTCCTCCACGTCGTGCGTGATCAGCACGACGGTGTGGCGCTCCTCGGCCAGGATGCGCAGCAGCTCGTTGCGCATGCGCAGGTTCATCAGCGCGTCGAGCGCCGAGAACGGCTCGTCGAGGTACAGGATCTCGGGCTTGACGATGAACGCGCGCGCCAGCTCCACGCGCTTGAGCATGCCGCCCGAGAGCTCGTGCGGGTACGCGTTCTCGAAGCCCTTGAGCCCCACCATGGCGGCGTAGTGGTCGGCCAGCGCCGCGCGCTCCTGCTTCGTCTCGGCGTGCTCGGTGCCGTTGAGGCCGAACATCAGGTTCTGCTGCACCGTCAGCCACGGGAACACCGAGCCGTGCTGCGAGATGACGATGCCCTTGGGGCTGGGGCCGGCCACCGGCTTGCCGTCGATGCGCACCGCGCCCGCGTCGGGCCGCTCGAAGCCGGCCAGCATGTTCATCAGCGTCGACTTGCCGCAGCCCGACGGCCCGACGATGGCGACGAACTCGCCGTCGGCGACGTCCAGGCCGATGCCGCCGACCACGTCCAGCGTCGTGCCGCGCGCGCCGGTGAAGCTCTTGCGGATGCCGTCGACGACGATCTTCGGGGTCTTATCGGACATAGCGCCACCGCACCATCTTGAGCCGCTCCAGCAGCCGGGTCAGTCCATCGAGCAGCAGGCCGATCAGCCCGATGATGATCATGCTGGCCACCACCAGGTCGTAGCGGTTGCCGGCGTTGCGCGAATCCATGATGAGGTAGCCCAGGCCCGAGTGCAGCGCGATCATCTCGGCCGCGACCACCACCAGCCAGGCCACGCCGATGCCGATGCGCATGCCCACGATGATCTCGGGCAGCACCGCCGGGATCACGACCTGGCGGAACAGCACGCCGCGCGGCACGCCGAAGTTGGCCGCGGCGCGCAGGTAGCGGCGCTCGATGGTGTGCACGCCGGAGGTGGTCTGCACGATCATCGGAAAGACCGACGAGATGAAGATCAGGAACACCGGCGACAGGTCGCCGACGCCGAACCACAGGATGGCCAGCGGGATCCACGCGATCGGCGAGATGGGCCGCAGCATCTGGAAGATCGGGTTGAAGGTGCGGTAGGCGCCGCCCACCCAGCCCATCCAGAGGCCGAGCGGAATGCCGACCAGCATCGCCAGGCCGAAGCCGATGCCCACGCGAAACAGCGACGCGGTGATGTGCTCCC
>DASQCX010000833.1:0-4789 GCA_035634455.1 Burkholderiaceae bacterium | reverse complement strand
GCAGCGCGAGGCAGGCGTCGCGCGCGGCGGCGACGGTGCGCCCGTGCCGCAGCGCCGCGAGCATCAGGTTGCCCCACACCGTGCGGTGGTTGAACAGCGGATAGTTCTGCGCCACGACGCCGACCTCGCCCGCCTGCACCTCGCGCTGCGCGCCGTTCAGGCGCACGCTGCCGGACGTGGGCCGCTGCAGGCCCGCGATGCAGCGGAACAGCTGCGACTTGCCGATGCCCGAGGGCCCGAGCAGGCACACCACCTGGCCCTGCTGCAGGCCCGCGCGGCGGATGTTGTCGATGTGGCCGTTGACGCCGTCCAGGATGGGCCGGTCGTAGTGCACGCATACGTTGTCCAGCGTCAGCAGGCGTTCGCCGAGCGTGTAGTTGCGGGTCGTGGTCATGACGTCGCCGTCTCCTTTCCGAGCGTGCTCCAGGGGCACGCGGCGTCCTTCAGCAGCGAGAGCAGCGCGTCCTGCGCCAGGCCGACCGCGAGGATCGTGGCCTGGATCGCGAACACGCCGGCCAGCAGGAAGTAGCGGTTCTCGTTGAGCAGCATCGCGCCGATGCCGCCGGCCGAGCGCGTCAGGCCCTCGACCAGCGTCAGCAGCGTCCAGCCGACGGCGGCGTTCTGGCGCATCAGGTCGAGGATGACGTCGGCCTTGCCCAGCAGAACCACCTCGGCGGTGATGCGCCAGTGGCGCATGCCCAGCGTGCGGCAGTGGTCGATCGGGTCGCGCGAGGTCGCGGCCAGTTCCGACAGCAGCGCCGTGACCATGAACACGAACATGCCGAACGCGAGGATCGCCACGCGCAGCGCGATCGCGTCGCTGGACACCAGCATGAAGACGTAGGTCAGGCCGGCGAAGCCGAGGAAGCGCAGCGCCGCCGACAGCCGCGCCAGCGGCATGAACACCGGCGCCGTCGACAGGCAGGCCATGGCGACGGCGGCGACCGTGGACAGCGCCAGCGCCAGCAGGCTCACCTTGACGCTGACCCACAGCTCGACGAGCAGCCCCTGGTGCTGGACGAGATCCAGCCAGGCGCGGCCCACCTCCAGCGGCGACGGCAGCGTGCGCGAGCCGCCCAGCGCCCACAGCGCGAGCGCGGCGGCGGCCTGCGCCGCGACGAGCGCGTGCAGCCAGCGCCCGCGCACGGGCGTGAACGGCAGCAGCAGGTTGACGGGTTTCAAGTTCTTCTCCGGGAGGCGCCGCCCCGGCCGCGTGGCGAGGCGGCGCGCGCCACATGTCACTCGGTACGCACCAGCGCGATGTCGACGCGGCGGTTGCGCGCGCGGCCGTCGGCCGTGGCGTTGCTGGCCACCGGCTGCTGGTCGCCGTAGGCCCGCGTGCGCACCCGCTCCTTCGGGAACGACGACGACGCGTTGGCCTGCAGCCAGGCGCCCACGGCCTCCGCGCGGCGGCGCGACAGCGCGAGGTTGGACGACGGGTCGCCGACGTTGTCCGTGTGGCCGGACACCTGCACCGTCAGGCCCGAGACGGCCACCTGGTCGAGCATCGCGTCGAGCACCGGCATCGCCTCGGGGCGGAACGTGGCCTTGCCGGTGTCGAACTCGATGGCCCACGAGCGCTTGGCGAACGTGGACGTCGCGGGCGCATGGGCGTCGAACACCGGCGTGGCGGGACGCGCCTGCGCCGCGGCCGTGGCCTCGGCCGCGAGCGCCTGCACGTAGCCTGCGTCGACGACGGACTCGTACGGCAGCACCTGCGGCATCTCCTGCGGGTACATCGTCCTGGCGATGCCGCCGTAGACGGTGTAGACGCGCTTGTACAGGTTGTCGTTGCCGTTCAGGCCCAGCAGGTACAGGTTGTCGGCCAGGTTGTTGGTGGTCGAGCCGCCCAGGCGGATGTCCAGCCCCTTCGAGTCCTTCTCCACCGCGCCGCGGTGGTACTTCGCCCACCACTCGGGCGTCTGCTCCTTCATGACCTTGGCCATCACCGCCGAGGCGGCCAGCAGGTCGGCGTCGCTGCCCTTGATCGCGTCGCTGGCCTCGAACGACGCGGCCAGCAGGTTCTTCACGAACGCCGGGTTCTGCGCCATCCACTGCTTGTTGCCGATGATGACGGCGGGCATCTGCCACATGTACTCGCGCGTCGACGCGACGGCCGCGAGGCCGCCGACCTCGCGCGCCACCTTCACGTCGCCCGGCGTCCACGTGGCCGTGCCGTTCTGGCAGACGCGGCGGCTCTCGCCGGTCAGCTTGCCGGCGCTCACGACGGGGCGCGTCTCGCAGGCGCCCTTGCTGGCGGCGATCAGCTTCTCGTCGGCTTCGGTGAACGCACCGACGGAGACGAAGTTCATCGCGTCCGGGTCGTAGGTCTTCGGATCCGCGTTGACGGGGATCCTGTTGTCGGCCGCGTACTTGATGCAGATGTTCCAGTCGCCGTCGCGCAGCACCGCGCCGATCAGCGCGCCGCGCGCCTTCTGCGGGTCGGACGCGACCTCGGCGGGCAGCATGCACTTGTCCTCGCCGCGCGAGTAGCCGAGCGCGCCCACGACCTCGACCTGCTGGCCGAGCTTGTCCAGCGCGGCCTTGGCCGACGCGGCATAGCCGGGCAGCGCGTCGCCCATGATGACGACGAAGGCCGCGCCCTTGGTCGGACGCGCGACGCCGTTGGCGACCTCGCCGGCGAACAGCGCCTGCTCGGCCACCATCTGCGCGTAGTCGTCCTGGCGCTCCAGCGCGAGGTGCACGCCGTGGCGCGCCATCAGGCTGTCGGGCGCGGTGGCGACGTCGCCGTTCGCGTACGCGAGGCCGGCGACGGCGTTCCACGGCAGCACCAGCGTGCGCGCCGTGTAGTCGCCGGTGGCGGGCGCGAGCGTCGAGGTGACCAGCGCGGGCTGTGCCACGGCGGCGTTGGCCGTGGCGACGGGCACGTCGGCCTGGCCGGGCACCGCGCTGGCGGCGACGTCGTGCGGGCGATGCGCGAAGCGGTCGAGGCCGTACCAGGCGGCGCCGACGGCGGCCGCGATCAGGATGAGACGGGGAAGCGGCTTGATGGCCATGATGGTTCCTTTCGTGGTTCGTTGTTCGAGTCATTGGCCGGCCTGGTCGAACCAGTCCAGGTCCGGCGTGTCGTTGCCGTGGCCGCGAGGGCGCGGCGGGCCGCCGCGCGCGTCGCGTGCGGCGCCGTCGGGGTGGTTCTCGATCAGCAGGCGCTTGGCGTCGCCCAGCACGATCGAGTCGGCGTTCTTCTCCCAGTCGGCGAGCATCTCGACGGCCTGCTGCTCGTACACGCCGTTGCGCAGGTCGATCGACTGCATGAAGGTGTCGGACATGCGCACGAAGTCCTCGATCTCGCCGATGCGCATGGCGTAGTCGGCGGCGACGTACTCGCTGGCCATGTCGTACAGCTCGCGCGCGTTGCGGTCGCCGTGCAGGATGGCCATCGCCGACTTCATCGCGGAGTACGCCTCGCGGGCCATCGCGCGCTTGCGCTCCTTGATGGCCACCTCCTGCGTCATGTCCTCGATGAGGAAGGTCGACACCTCCTGGTACTTCACGAGCACGCGATGGAGCAGCTCCATCTTCGCGAGCAGGTCCTGGTAGCTCAGGTTGGCCTCGGCCATGCGGCCGGCCTTGCGCGATTGCGCGGCGGCGACCATGGTCAGGCCCTTGCGCCTGGCTTCGGTGACGAGGCCCAGCGCGCCCGTCTTGGCCTGGTCGTTCTGGCGGATCTCCTCCTTGCAGGCGCGGATCATTCCGGACAGCCGCGAGATGCGGCCGTTCATGTCGGCGAGCTTTCTCTTGAGCTCCTCGATGTAGTTCTTCATGATCCCGATCGGATCGATCTCGACGAAGACCTGCGTGAGCCGGCGCATCGCGCTCATGTAGGCCCACGCGCCGAGGCGCCAGAAGCGGCGGTCGGTGACCACGAAGGCCAGGCACACCGCGACCACGCCCAGGATCGCGGCGTAGATCGTGTTCTCGAGCAGCGTGACGATGTAAGGCAGCGCGCGATACAGCAGCGCGCCGGCGCCGCACACGAGCGCGACGCCGACCACCTGGCCGGTGACGCCTTCCTTGCGCTCCCAGAAGCTGCGCGGCTTGTAGTCGGTGGGGATGATGTCGTTCATGGTCTTTCCTCATGGGCCGCGGCGGGCCCGTCGTCTTGCGTGATGCGTTCGGGGTTCAGCCGAGATGGCGCAGCAGCGTCGCCTTCGCGGTGGCCAGGACCTGCGCCACCGACCTCGCGGCGGCGTCGAATTGGCGCTGCACCGCGGCGAGTTCCTGCCGCTTCGCCTCGACCTCGCGCGTGAGCTGCGCCTGGCGTTCGCGATCGCGTGCGACGCTCGCCTCGATCTGGCGGATGCGCGCCTCGGCCTCCTCGCGCAGCCGCGCGACCTGCTGCGCGGCGGCGTCGATGCCGGCGGAAAGCGACTGCAGCTCCTGCGAGCGCGCGCCGATCTCGTCGCGCTCCTTGTCTTTCAACTGCGCGGCGAAGCGCGCGGCCTCGTCGTCGAGCGCCTGCACGTGCTGCATGTCGATCGCCTGCACCAGCTGCTCGACGCTGCGCGTGCTCCGGATCAGCGCGTAGGCGGCCTGGTAGCGCGTGCGCTCATCGAGCACGATGGCTTCGAGCGGCTCGAGCTTCTCGGTCAGCGCGGTGTAGGCCGTGGGCCGCGCGAGCACCTGGGCCAGCAGCGTCTTGCCCATGGCCGACAGCGGCGCCTGCGCGGCGGCGTCGCCGGCCGCGGGACCCGTGTCGCCGGACGGCGCGTGGCCGGCCTGCAGCTTGGCGCGGCGCGCGGCCGCGACCGGATCCTCGTCGACCAGC
>DASQCX010000832.1:0-2185 GCA_035634455.1 Burkholderiaceae bacterium | reverse complement strand
CGAGATCCTCATCCCGCGCCTGCCGCCCGGCGACCGCATCCGCGCGGAGATGTCGCTGCGCGGCAGCGACGCCCGCATCCCGCTCGAGTTCGTCCGGGTGGAGCCCTACGTCAGCCCGAAGATCGCGCTGACCGACCAGCGCCAGGAGCGCGTCGACGTGCGCGTCCTGCCGGTCGTCTTCCGCTTCGACGCCGGCAAGGCGCCGCGCATCTATCCGGGCCAGCTGGTGGACGTCTACATCGGCGCGCGGAGCGGATCGTGACGCGCGTCCCGGTTTCGCGCCGCGCATGGGCCGCGACGCTGGTCGCCCTGGCGCTGGCCGGCTGCGCCGTCGGCCCGGACTTCGTGCACCCCGCACCGCCGGGCGACGCCGGCTTCCTGCCCGGCGGCAGCGCTGCCGACGTCGCGGCAGCGGCGCGTGGCCTGGACAAGCCGTGCGCGTGCGATGCCGACGGCCTGCCGGCGGACTGGTGGACGCTGCTCGGCAGCCCGCAGCTGGACGCGCTCGTGCAGCGCGCGCTGCACGCCAGCCCGACCCTGGCCGCCGCACGCGCCACGCTCGCGCACACCGAGGAACTCCGGCAGGCCGGCGCCGGCCTGTTCCTGCCGCAGGCCGGCGCCGCCGCGTCCGCGGGGCGACAGGAGTCGACGGCCATCCAGGGCGGCCGCCCGCACGCGGTGGGGCCGTACGGCCTGTCGACGCTGACCGGCACCGTGAGCTATTCCGTCGACGTCTTCGGCGCCCGTCGGCGCGCCGTCGAAGGACTCGGCGCCCAGGTCGACCAGGCCCGCGCGGAGCTGGAGGGCGCGCGGATCGCGCTCGCCGCCAACGTCGCCGACGCCGTCGTCGCGCGGGCAGGCTACCAGGCGCAGGCCGCGACGCTGACCGACCTGGAACGGCTGCAGGACGACCAGCTGCGCATCGCCCAGGCGCAGTTCGACGCCGGCGTGGCCTCGTACCTGCCGGTGCTCGCGCTGCGCTCGTCGCGCGCCACTACGAGCGCCTCGATCGCGGCGCTGCGCGACCGATCCGCGCAGGCGCAGACCTTGCTCGCCGTGCTGTGCGGCGAGGCACCCGCCGGGTTCGCGCCGCCGGACATCCCGCTCTGGGCGCTTCGCCTGCCCGCCGCGCCGCCGCTGGAGCTGCCCGCGTCCTGGGCCGCGCATCGGCCCGACATCGTGAGCGCCGAGGCGCAGCTGCACGCCGCGAGCGCGCAGATCGGCGTGGCCACAGCCGCGCTGCTGCCCGACCTGGCGCTGAACGCCCAGGGCGGCCGCGCGGCTGGCGCCTTCGGCTCGCTGCTGTCGTCCGGCACGCCGTTCTGGTCGCTGCAGGCGCTCGTTGCCGCGACCCTGTTCGACGGCGGCGCGAACCTGCACGCGCGGCGCGCCGCCATGGCCGCCTACGACGCGGCCGCCGCCCAGTACCGCCAGACCGTGCTCGCCGCCCTGGCGCAGGTCGTGGACAGCCTGCACGCCCTGGCCGACGACCGCGACGCCTGGGAGGCGCGCGCGATCGCGGCGGACAGCGCGCAGGACGCCGTCGCCCTGGCGCAGGCGCGCTGGGACGCCGGCGCGGCGGGCTACCTGGACGTGCTGACGAGCGACTCGCAGCTGCGCGCCGCCCGCGTCGACCTGGCCGGCGTGACGGCGCAACGCCTGCAGGACGCGGTCGCCCTCTACGTCGCGCTCGGCGGCGGCTGGTGGAACCGGCCGTGGCCTGCCGCTACGTCATCGGGACAAGCCGGCCTCCCGCTCGATTGATGAGCCTCAACGCGCGCCCGGCGAAGGAATCGCATGCTGGGCGCATCGCAACCCCGGCACCGGAGCATCCACCATGGAAGTCGAGACCCAGCAACACCTGACCACTCTGCGCCAGCTGCTGACCTACCGGATGCGCGAGCTCGAATCGGAGCGCCACGCGGCCGCCATCGAACGGGCGGAAAGCGCCTCCGAGATCGACGGTGCCGCCGTCCTCGACCGCAAGGACGAGGCGGAGGCGGAGATTCGCGAACAGGCGGCGTCGCGCACGGAACAGCACGCCTTCCTCGACCTGCAGCGCTGCCGCGCCGCGCTGCAACGCCTGGACGACGGCGTCTACGGCGACTGCGCCGACTGCGGCCAGCCCGTCCCGCTCGCGCGCCTGCTGGTCCAGCCCGAAGCGGAACGCTGCACCCGCTGCCAG